>NZ_JBQWIE010000024.1:0-73231 GCF_056745525.1 Parasediminibacterium sp. HNIBRBA5674
GAATCTGCTGTCATCCTGAGCTTGCGAAGAATCTGCTGTCATCCTGAGCTTGCGAAGAATCTGCTGTCATCCTGAGCCTGCGAAGGAACTGCCGTGCAGCGGTACAAAACCCAGCAGATTCTTCCTTCGTCAGAATGACAATGCTGATGTTCAGAATGACAAAAAGCCGTTCTGAATATGTATCAGAACGGCTTTTTAGTAGATTTTTCAATTCTAAGAAACCAACCAAAGCATTGCTACCACTACGTTTCAGCTAAGTCTGTTGGTATCAAAGAACGTTAATCTAAAGTTTGAAAGCAAATCACAACCTTTGCGCCGCCACAAGCTCGGCAGCCTATGTTGGTATCAAAGAACGTTAATCTAAAGTTTGAAAGCAAATCACAACTAGGGAATATTACAATAAGTTTCTTCAAAAGTTGGTATCAAAGAACGTTAATCTAAAGTTTGAAAGCAAATCACAACTGCAAATAATTTGCCCGGCTGTTCTATAAAGTTGGTATCAAAGAACGTTAATCTAAAGTTTGAAAGCAAATCACAACTGCTAAAAAGAAATATGGACAAAATGCAGGGTTGGTATCAAAGAACGTTAATCTAAAGTTTGAAAGCAAATCACAACTTTGTGTAAATAATGAGGTAGCGAATTTTCGTTGGTATCAAAGAACGTTAATCTAAAGTTTGAAAGCAAATCACAACGTGGCATCTGCTACGCTGTAATAAATATTAGTTGGTATCAAAGAACGTTAATCTAAAGTTTGAAAGCAAATCACAACTTGGTATCTATGGTGCTTTCAAATTCGTCAGTTGGTATCAAAGAACGTTAATCTAAAGTTTGAAAGCAAATCACAACCTACATCTACCATTTTCCACCGCATTGCCCGTTGGTATCAAAGAACGTTAATCTAAAGTTTGAAAGCAAATCACAACGAACGAGTAGCATTGATACAAAAACACGAAGTTGGTATCAAAGAACGTTAATCTAAAGTTTGAAAGCAAATCACAACCGATTGCTGTATTCAGCTGGTGGCCTTTGAGTTGGTATCAAAGAACGTTAATCTAAAGTTTGAAAGCAAATCACAACCAATAAATACCAAACTAAAGACGATGCTGCGTTGGTATCAAAGAACGTTAATCTAAAGTTTGAAAGCAAATCACAACAAGGAACTGTTTGCTATCCTCTCTAGCAATGTTGGTATCAAAGAACGTTAATCTAAAGTTTGAAAGCAAATCACAACAGTTGCTGCATAGGCTCTTTCTTCATCTTGGTTGGTATCAAAGAACGTTAATCTAAAGTTTGAAAGCAAATCACAACTACGAAGCAAAAAAGGTAGCAGTAATATGAGTTGGTATCAAAGAACGTTAATCTAAAGTTTGAAAGCAAATCACAACCGCTGTACATGGTGCAGGTAGAATTCAACCGTTGGTATCAAAGAACGTTAATCTAAAGTTTGAAAGCAAATCACAACGATGAATAAGTACCAGCTGTAGTATTATTTGTTGGTATCAAAGAACGTTAATCTAAAGTTTGAAAGCAAATCACAACATATCTTCACCCACTTCAATAATTTGCCTTGTTGGTATCAAAGAACGTTAATCTAAAGTTTGAAAGCAAATCACAACATTTGGTACATGTATCAAGTCACTTTTCTAGTTGGTATCAAAGAACGTTAATCTAAAGTTTGAAAGCAAATCACAACGCCCACTTGTACTTTTTCTTACCTACCTCTGTTGGTATCAAAGAACGTTAATCTAAAGTTTGAAAGCAAATCACAACTTCTCAGGGTCTTTATTCTTTTCAAATCCAGTTGGTATCAAAGAACGTTAATCTAAAGTTTGAAAGCAAATCACAACAGTAAAAATGTGTCCTTTTGCTCTTTGGGTGTTGGTATCAAAGAACGTTAATCTAAAGTTTGAAAGCAAATCACAACATCTAGCGGCAAACTAAAATCACCCGTACTGTTGGTATCAAAGAACGTTAATCTAAAGTTTGAAAGCAAATCACAACGTTTTTATCAAAGTAATTTTCTATGGCCACGTTGGTATCAAAGAACGTTAATCTAAAGTTTGAAAGCAAATCACAACGGGTGAGAGTAAATGACGACGAACTAAAAAGTTGGTATCAAAGAACGTTAATCTAAAGTTTGAAAGCAAATCACAACGTATAGTCAAATGTTAAACCTTCGTTCACAGTTGGTATCAAAGAACGTTAATCTAAAGTTTGAAAGCAAATCACAACAGCTAAAGCCATCTATATACAGTTCTCTAGGTTGGTATCAAAGAACGTTAATCTAAAGTTTGAAAGCAAATCACAACATATGCTACTCGTGGCCTTCAAGAAGATATGTTGGTATCAAAGAACGTTAATCTAAAGTTTGAAAGCAAATCACAACATCTCTCGCTTATTCATGTGTACACAATACGTTGGTATCAAAGAACGTTAATCTAAAGTTTGAAAGCAAATCACAACCTAAAGACACAACACGATTAAGTGAAGTATGTTGGTATCAAAGAACGTTAATCTAAAGTTTGAAAGCAAATCACAACCCCTAATATATTTTGGTTGCAATCTTATTTGTTGGTATCAAAGAACGTTAATCTAAAGTTTGAAAGCAAATCACAACAACTGTGTTAATTTTTTTGCTAATTCCTGTGTTGGTATCAAAGAACGTTAATCTAAAGTTTGAAAGCAAATCACAACCGATGGATTGTACAGCCAAAGCATGTTAAAGTTGGTATCAAAGAACGTTAATCTAAAGTTTGAAAGCAAATCACAACATCTAAAGTTTTACTGGTAATACTGGCGGTGTTGGTATCAAAGAACGTTAATCTAAAGTTTGAAAGCAAATCACAACTGTGTATTAGGGGGTAATTAAATTACTTGTGTTGGTATCAAAGAACGTTAATCTAAAGTTTGAAAGCAAATCACAACACTTACATCAAAATAATAAGCGTATTCTTTGTTGGTATCAAAGAACGTTAATCTAAAGTTTGAAAGCAAATCACAACTCATTTTCTGCGGCAAGTAAAAATTCTAATGTTGGTATCAAAGAACGTTAATCTAAAGTTTGAAAGCAAATCACAACGAGAAAATATACCAAATGAGTATTTATTTGTTGTATCAAAGAACGTTAATCTAAAGTTTGAAAGCAAATCACAACATCACATTGCGGCATTCGTGTAGTAAATTTGTTGGTATCAAAGAACGTTAATCTAAAGTTTGAAAGCAAATCACAACGTTGCGCCCAAGGCTGCAGTACAAAAATTTGTTGGTATCAAAGAACGTTAATCTAAAGTTTGAAAGCAAATCACAACGCGAAATAATCTATCGTCATTAAAAAGTAAGTTGGTATCAAAGAACGTTAATCTAAAGTTTGAAAGCAAATCACAACTTCTATGTCACCGCATGCGTTAGCATGATACGTTGGTATCAAAGAACGTTAATCTAAAGTTTGAAAGCAAATCACAACAGGTGTAATGTTTCTAAAAGCACGGCTGTTGTTGGTATCAAAGAACGTTAATCTAAAGTTTGAAAGCAAATCACAACAAAACCCTAAATACACTGAACAACAAAGACGTTGGTATCAAAGAACGTTAATCTAAAGTTTGAAAGCAAATCACAACCCTATTTTTAACACATGTGTATCGTAAAACGTTGGTATCAAAGAACGTTAATCTAAAGTTTGAAAGCAAATCACAACTTAATTACAGTACTACCAAATGTACCAACAGTTGGTATCAAAGAACGTTAATCTAAAGTTTGAAAGCAAATCACAACACAGGATTGTAGATAGTAATTGCCGGCGAAGTTGGTATCAAAGAACGTTAATCTAAAGTTTGAAAGCAAATCACAACTTTAGTAGTGGCGGCAATAACTTTCAGAAAGTTGGTATCAAAGAACGTTAATCTAAAGTTTACGGATAATTCTTTTATCGTTTTAGGCATCCGTGTATAATATTTGAAAACAAATCACAACGTATTTCAACAGATTCTTCCTTCGTCAGAATGACAACAAGCCAATTATGCAACGTTGTCAATTTCAAACTATATTGCACCAAATTTTCAGATTCTACATGAGGGTGCTGCTTCAACAAGTATTTATTGCCGATACACATTCGCCATACAATGGCCAAGTAAAAGATATTTTAATAGTAGATGGTATTATTGCTGAAATAGCTGATAGCATTGATGCTACAAATAGCAACGCTACCGTAGTTGCTGCTAGTGAAGCGGTAGTAAGTAGCGGTTGGGTAGATGTATTTTCTCACTTTTGCGACCCCGGTTTTGAGTACAGAGAAACGCTTGCAACAGGCGCAGCAGCAGCAGCAGCAGGTGGTTTTACACAAGTGTTTACCTTGCCCAATACACAACCTGTGGTTACCTCTAAAACACAAGTTGAGTATGTGGTAGAAAAATCAAAATCGCTACCAGTAACCGTAAGGCCTTTAGGTGCAGTAACCAAGCAAATTGAAGGTAAAGAACTAGGTGAAATGTATGATATGCGCCTAAGTGGTGCAGTGGCTTTTAGTGATGGCTTGCAAACCATTCAATCATCAGGTTTATTGCTAAAAGCATTACAATACATTAAAGCCTTTGATGGTGTAATTATTCAATTGCCACACGATAAAAGCATTGGTTCTTTTGGTTTGGTGAATGAGGGCATAGTATCTACACAGCTAGGCTTGCCGGGCATACCTGCTATTGCAGAAGAATTGATGATAAAAAGAGATATTGACTTACTAGAATACACTGGTAGCAAACTGCATATTACTGGTATTACTACGGCTAATAGCGTGGCTTTGATTACTGCCGCAAAATCCAAAGGCTTGCAGTTAACTTGTAGCGTAACGCCTTACCACTTATTGTATTGCGATGAAGATTTGGTAGATTATGATACCAATTTAAAAACCAATCCGCCACTACGTTCAAGAGCCGATATGATGGCATTGAGACAAGCAGTGGTTGATGGGCAAATTGATTGCATTGCATCGCACCATTTACCACAAAACTGGGATAGCAAAACCTGCGAGTTTGAATATGCAAAACATGGTATGATTGGCTTACAAACGGCTTATGCAGTGATTAATGCCTTGCTTCCAAGTTTATCAAACGTACAGTTAAGCAATTTATTCAGCAATAACGCAAGGCAAATATTCGGCTTGCCTTCAACTACCATTAAAGAAGGTGCTTGTGTAGAACTGACTATTTTTAGTAGAACTGGCGAAACAATACTTACAAAAGCTACTAATAAGAGTAAATCGGCCAATTCACCATTATTAAATACTGCTTTAAAAGGCGAAGTGATTGGTATTATTCATAAATCGCAGTTACATTTGAACAAATAACCTCTTTTTCCAAAACAAAACAAACCACACATGGAAACGAAAGTAACATCACCTGCATTGAAAGGTACATTGATAGCTTTGGTATTGATTGTAATAGGTTTAGCCACCTATTTTACAGGGCAAACACAAAATAAAGCTGTTGGTTCTATTGGTATGATACTTTACCTTGTTGCTATTGCGTATTCTACAATATTGTATGCAAAACAAAAAAATGGCAATGTAACTTTTGGTAACGCGTTTGCAGATGGCTTTAAAACCTCTGCAGCAGCTACAGCCTTATTTGTTGTTTATACATTTCTTGCTTTTAAATTCATAATGCCAGATGTAGTTGATATATCAATGGAAGAAGCGAGAAAAAATATGGTTGAGAAAAAAATGTCTCAAGAACAAATTGATGCAGCCATTGCTATGACGCAGAAATTTTTTATACCATTTGCTATTGGTGGTGCATTGTTTGTGTACCTAATCGTAGGTCTTATTGCTTCATTAATTGGCGCAGCCATTGCTAAAAAGAATCCAGAAGTTTCACCTTTCGATCAATAGACATTATTAGATTTTATGGATGTTTCTATAGTTATACCCTTACTAAACGAAGACGAATCGCTACCAGAACTGTGTGCGTGGATAGAACGTGTGGTTACGGCACATCAATTAAGCTACGAAGTAATTTTAATTGATGATGGTAGCACTGATGATAGTTGGGAAGTAATTCTACAATTAGCTGCCAAAAATTCTGCGCTTAAGGGTATTAAGTTTCAAAGAAATTATGGTAAAAGTGCTGCCCTAAATGAAGGTTTTAAGGCCGCTCAAGGTGATGTGATTATTACCATGGATGCAGATATGCAAGATAGTCCTGATGAAATACCAGAACTACGACGCATGATTATTGAAGAGAAGTATGACATTGTAAGCGGTTGGAAACAAAAGCGTTTTGACAATAAATTCACCAAGAACATACCTTCTAAGTTGTTTAATGCGGCTGCAAGGCAGAGTTCTGGTATTTACCTACACGACTTTAACTGTGGCCTGAAAGCTTACCGTAAAAAAGTAGTAAAAAGCATTGAGGTATTTGGTGAAATGCACCGCTATATACCTGTATTGGCCAAATGGGCAGGCTTTAAAAAAATAGGTGAAAAAGTAGTAGAGCACCGTGCTAGAAAGTATGGCGTTACTAAGTTTGGTTGGGAAAGATTTATTAATGGCTTCTTAGACTTAATGACCATTACTTTCTTAAACAAGTTTGGTAAAAGACCGATGCACTTTTTTGGTTTGTATGGTACGCTAGCTTTTATGCTTGGCTTTGCAACAAGTGGTTATTTAGTTATTTCAAAATTGATAGACAGAGAATTTTCATTAACTAACAGACCATTCTTTTACATAGCGCTTACGTTTATGATTATTGGTGTGCAGTTGTTTGTAACAGGTTTTATAGCAGAATTGGTTACACGTAATGCAGCCGAAAGGAATGTGTATTTAATAGAAGAGAAATTGGGCTTAGAAGCATGATAGCAACGCTGATGACACAGATAAAGCAGATGAGAACTGATTTTATGTTTTAAAAGAACGCTTTATGTTATTGCACCAAGAAATAACTGATAAAATTCTTAAGTCATTCTTCAACGTTTACAATACACTTGGTTATGGTTTTCTTGAGAAAGTGTATGAAAATTCATTAAGTATTGAGCTATTAGAAAGTAATTTATCAGTAAAGCAGCAAGTACAAATTCCTGTTTACTATAAAGAACAAAATGTAGGAAATTACTTTGCAGATTTATTAGTTGAAAATAAAATTATCATTGAATTAAAAGCTTGTGAGTCAATAGTTGAAGAACATGAAACGCAATTATTGAATTACTTGAAAGCTACCAATTACGAAGTTGGTTTACTATTAAACTTTGGCAAGAAGCCAGAATTTAAACGCAAGATTTTTGCCAACCATTACAAATAATCAGTCAAAATCCGCATTATCAGTTAAATCAGCGTTCCCATCCATTCGCATATGCAAAAAGTAATAATCATTGGTCCAGCACATCCATTGCGTGGTGGTTTAGCGTCTTTTGATGAACGCTTGGCTAGGCAGTTTCAAAACCAAGGCTACGATACCACTATTTATACGTTCTCTTTACAATATCCTAACTTTTTATTTCCTGGTACTACGCAATATTCAAGCGAACCAGCACCCACTGATATCAAGATAAAGGTCTGCATCAATTCGATGAACCCTTTAAACTGGCTAAAAATTGGTACTGAATTAAAAAAACTACAACCAGATATTATTGTAGTACGCTATTGGCTACCTGTAATGGGCCCATGTTTGGGTACTATTTTGCGATTGGTAAAAGGCAATCGTTTTACTAAGGTGATTTGCATTGCAGACAATGTAATACCACACGAAAAACGCCCAGGCGATACACCTTTTACAAAATACTTTTTTAAGCCCATTGATGCTTTTGTAACCATGAGCGAAAAGGTGTTGAAAGACTTAAGCACATTTACTAGCAAACCTGCACAACAAATTGTACATCCTTTATACGATAATTTTGGCGAAGCAATAGACAAAACAGCAGCTAGACAACAATTAGGTTTACCAACAGATGCACCCATTATTCTGTTCTTTGGGTTTATTAGAAACTATAAAGGCTTGGATATTTTGTTACATGCTATGGCTATTCTTAAGTCTCAAATACCACAATTGAAACTATTAGTTGCAGGTGAGTTTTATGAAGATAGAAAGCCTTACGACGATTTAATTGCTGAACTAGGTATTCAAGAACAACTATTGCTAAGAACAGATTTTATTAATGATAGTGAAGTGCGTTTTTATTTAAGTGCTGCAGATTTCGTGATTCAGCCATATAGAAATGCCACACAAAGTGGTGTAACGCCCCTAGCCTACCATTTTGAAAAGCCAATGCTTGTAACCAATGTAGGTGGTTTGCATAGCCTTGTACCAGATGGTAAAGTAGGTGTAATTGCTGAACCAAATGCAGCAGCTATTGCTGAGAAAATACAAGAATTGTATACGTTAGGCGAAGACCATTTTTTACCGCATCTTCGCAGCGAAAAGAAAAAATATAGCTGGCAAATTTTAGCCGATACAATTATTGGACTTTCAAAATGATGCATACAGTACCAGACGTACAAGTGTGCGACGCAACGAAGTTTAATAGTAGTACAACAGCTTGTTCCATAAATAATCAACAATGATTTATCGTAGTAAAGCACCTTTAAGGATTGGTTTGGCTGGCGGCGGTACAGATGTGAGCCCTTATAGTGATGAGTTTGGTGGTGCTATTTTAAACGCTACGTTGTCGTTGTATGCACATGCTTCAATAGAGCCAATTGAAGGCGATAATATAATTATTCAAGCGCTTGATAGAAAAGAGGAAGAACGATATGAGTGGGCAAATGCGCTGCCAATAAATGGCAAACTTGATTTGCTAAAGGGTGTTTACAATCGCATACAAAAAGATTATGGCTTGCCTTTAACGAGCTTTAAGCTAAGTACGTTTGTAGATGCGCCTGCTGGTAGTGGATTGGGTACATCGTCAACGCTTGTAGTGGCTATTATTGGGGCTTTTGCAGAAATGTTGAAATTGCCTTTGGGTGACTACGATATTGCCCATTATGCGTACGATATTGAGCGTAATGATTTGCAATTAAGTGGTGGTAAGCAAGACCAATATGCGGCAACTTTTGGTGGCGTGAACTTTATGGAATTTTATGGTGACAATGTAATTGTAAATCCGTTAAGAATTAGGCCTGAATACTTGAACGAGCTAGAAAATAATTTGGTATTGTATTACACAGCCACAAGCCGTGAAAGTGCTACCATTATTAAAGAACAGCAGAGTAATGTGGTGGCTAAAGACAATAAATCGGTTGAAGCCATGCATCATTTAAAAGAACAATCGAAAATGATGAAGGAAGCTTTGTTAAAAGGTCGCTTACACGAAATAGGTGAAATATTAGATTATGGCTTTCAGCAAAAGCGTTTAATGGCAAAAAGCATTAGTAACAACTTAATTGAAGATATTTACAGCGCAGCAAAAAAAGCTGGTGCAACAGGTGGTAAAATCAGTGGTGCTGGTGGTGGCGGTTTTATGACGTTTTATTGCCCTGGTAATAACCGGTATAAAGTAATTGACGCCTTGCAGAAATTTGGTGGCGAAGTGAAACAATACCAGCTAACACAACATGGCTTAACTACGTGGACGACGAATTAGTTTGAGATTTGTAGTTTGAAATTATTGAACAACATGCAAGACAAAATACAAAGTTTAATACAAGAATCGATAGATGTAAAGCAACAATTACTTCAAGATGCAGCTATTTTAGCCACGCTAGAAAAAGTAGTTGATCTAATTACAGATGCCTTTAATGCTGGCAATAAAGTATTGTTTTGCGGTAATGGTGGCAGCGCTGCTGATGCACAACATTTAGCAGCAGAATTTAGCGGTAGATTTTATAAAAATAGAAGAGCATTACCAGCTGAGGCTTTGCATTGCAATACATCCTATTTAACTGCTGTAGCAAACGACTATAGTTACGATGTGATTTATGCAAGATTACTTGATGGCATAGGTGTAAAAGGAGATGTGATTTTAGGTTTTAGCACTTCAGGCAACTCGGTGAACATAATTAAAGCATTTGAAGTGGCAAAAGAACGTGGCATAGTAACTATAGGACTAACTGGTGCAAGTGGTGGTGAGATGAAAGCTGCAAGCGATTATTTGTTTAATGTGCCGTCTAAAATAACACCTCGCATTCAAGAAAGCCATATTTTAATTGGCCATATCATTTGCGAATTGGTAGAAGAGAAAGTATTTGGCTAAATAATTTTTCAAACAAATTCGTGTAATTCGTAAAAATTTGTGATTTCAAAGTATGATTGATTTAACTGCGATAGATAAAACTTGGACATTGTTTTTAGATAGAGATGGTGTAATTAATGAGGAATCATTGACTGAATATGAATACATTCTTAGTTGGGAAGAATTCAGATTTATGAAGGGTGCTAAAGAAGCAATTAAAATTTTTACTGAAAAGTTTGGTTTGATTGTGATTGCTACTAATCAACGTTGCATAGGTTTAGGCTTACTTACACATGAAGGTTTAAAAGTAATTTTGAACAATATGGCTGAAGAAGTAGCCAAAGAAGGTGGCAAAATAAATGGCTTTTACTACGCACCAGATCAAGATAGAGAATCCATTAATCGTAAACCAGAAATTGGTATGGCGTTACAAGCAAAAGCTGATTTTCCGCAAATAGATTTTTCCAAAAGCATCATGGTGGGTAATCGCGTTTCAGATATGGCTTTTGGTAAAAATGCTGGTATGAAAACTGTCTTTTTAGCTACCACTGATCCTGAAGTTTCAGATCCGCATCCATTGATTGATTTGCGTTTTGATGACTTAATTGGCTTTGCAAAAGCATTATAATTTATTCTTAAAGTTTTGTTTGTTAGACTAAATAGTCAACAGAATTGTAACTTTCAGTTTCATATTAATAAAAAGATGAGATACGCATTTTTATGCCTGCTTGTATTTGCTACAATACATCTGTCTGCTCAAAAAATAAGCAAAGACAATTATAAGCAAATACAAAAAGCTGAAGCCAATATTAAAGAATATGGTAAAGCTATGATTACTGAAAATGAGTGGATTGATAGATTTAGAGCCGATAGTTTTTTTACAAGAGGTTTTGTACAAGCCTTGAAAGTGCAGAATTCATTTTACTATCCTTTCGATTCTCTACAAACGATATCAAAGTTGTATTCACCTGATAGTACATTTAGAATATTCACTTGGCAAGTAGTTAGAGATTTTGAATACAATCGTCAACGTGGTGCTATACAAATGCAAACCGATGACGGTAGCTTAAAACTGTTTCCTTTATTTGATTATTCCGATTTCACAAAAGCACCTAACGATTCTTTGAGAGATAATCAACATTGGATTGGCGCTATTTACTATAAAATTCTTCTGAACACTTTTAACGATAAAAAAATCTACACACTACTTGGCTATGACGATAATAATGCAAGAAGTAATAAAAAGTGGATTGAAATACTAACGTTTAATGCAGAAGGCAAGCCACAATTTGGTGGTAAATATTTTCAATACAAAGTTGATAGTATTAAAACTACTCAACCTGCTTACAGGTTTAACTTAGAATATAAAAAAGAAGCTAAAGCAAGACTAAATTATGATGATGACGCACAGATGATTGTATTTGATCACTTAACAAGTGAATCCAATGAAATTCAAAACAAGTATACCTTAATACCTGATGGCACTTATGAAGCATTTAGATGGCTGAATGGTAAATGGCAGCATATTACTAAATTAGATAACCAAGTGCTAGGTAATGGTAACGCCCCCCTAGAACAGCCACTATACGATGAAAATGGAAATATAAACCAGAAAAAACTAGATGAGCAATCTCAAAAGAATAAGCAGAAAGAACAAATTCCAGCTAAATCAATTAGAAAGAAGCCTTAATTCTTAATTAATAACAACTTCTCTTATTACCTTTTCACCAAAAGCTTCATTTATTCTTTGAATAATTTGCACTTTCTGAAATGACAATTCATTTTTTAACGGCCCAATATGAGTAGTGATAAATAGTGTTTGATTTACTATCTTAATTTTATCAGTGTATTTTGAGATAGTTTTTCCCATTAATTGTTCCCATACTTCTTCTATTTGCACAGCTCTTACACCATTTCGTAAGTTACTTTTACTTACCATACCTTTTATTGCGTCGCCAATATGATACTCACCCATAATGCTATAAAGATACTGTTGATTTTAAATTAAACGGCAATAAAAAAGCTATTGTTTTCACAATAGCTTTAATTATTTTAAAATCAGTATTACTTATGATAATTTCTCAACTTGCATGTAGTTAAGCTCAACAGGTGTACTTCTACCAAAGATTTTTACCGTTACTTTTAATTTCTTCTTATCGTCATTTACTTCTTCAATTACACCATTGAAATCGTTGAAAGGACCTTCGATAATTTTAATGGTTTCACCAATAATAAATGGTTCACTCATTGTCCCACCTTGGTCGTTCATCTCATCAACTTTACCAAGCATTTTGTTTACTTCGCTTTTTCTTAATGATATAATATTACCTTTACTGCCTTTTCCATCGGTTAAGAAATGCATTACGTTGGTAATGTTACTAATGTGCTGAACAATATCGTCAGTTAATTTACCATTAAACACTTCGAGAAAAATATATCCAGGATACAAATTTTTCTCACGCATTATCTTTTTACCAGCTTGTACTTTATAAATTTTTTCTGTAGGCAAAAAAACCTGCTTTACAATATTCGTCCACCCATTACGGCTAATATCCTTATCGAGATATTCCTTAATGCTACGCTCTTTACCACTAACTACACGAAGTGAATAGTATTTAGTATTATCTAACTCTACTGGAACTTCTACTAACGGCTGTACTATTACTTCTTCCATTGTTTTTATCCCTTAAAAAATGAGTAAATCAACTTTAGTAACTGATTGCTACTAAAATCCATAATCCATACCATGGCAGTAATTAATATGGTACCTACAAGTACAATCAATGTACTTTGTTGTAACTGCAACCAAGTAGGCCAAGTTACCTTTTCAACTAGTTCATGGTAACTGTCCTTAAAATATGCTGACACTTTATTCATTGTGTGTTGATTAATGGTTTTAAGACTTTATGAGTCTTCAATATAATCAGCACGGGCACTAGGATTCGAACCCAGATCAAAGGTTTTGGAGACCTGCATGCTACCGTTGCACCATGCCCGTAGAAAACTAAAAGCTATTAGCAATTTTTGCTAACAGCTTTTAGTTTGTGTTGTAAATATAAGGTATTTACTAAAGCCATAGCCTATTTAGCTAGCTTATTTTACAATTTCAGTAACCTGACCAGCACCTACTGTTCTACCACCTTCACGAATAGCAAACTTTAAACCTCTTTCCATCGCAATTGGTTGAATAAGTTTAACAGAGATACTAACGTTATCACCTGGCATAACCATTTCAGTACCCTCTGGTAATACAACTTCACCAGTTACATCAGTTGTACGGAAATAAAACTGAGGACGGTATTTGTTGAAGAATGGCGTATGACGACCACCTTCATCTTTTGATAATACGTAAACCTCTCCTTTAAACTCAGTATGTGGAGTGATAGATTTTGGTTTACAAATTACCATACCACGACGGATTTGAGATTTTTCAATACCGCGTAGTAATAAACCTGCGTTATCACCAGCTCTACCTTCATCAAGTAATTTTTTAAACATTTCAACACCAGTACAAGTCGAAGTAAGTGCAGCTTCCATTAGACCAACGATTTCAACAGCTTCACCAACTTTTACAATACCACGCTCAATACGACCTGTAGCAACAGTACCACGACCAGTGATTGAGAATACATCCTCGACGCTCATCAAGAAAGGCATATCAACTGGACGAGGAGGCAAAGGTATGTAGCTATCAACTGCAGCCATTAATTCTTCAACTTTAGCAACCCAGGTTGGTTCTTCAGCTAAAGCACCAGTTGCAGAACCTTGAATGATTGGTGTATTATCACCATCAAAACCATTCTTAGTTAATAATTCACGAATTTCCATTTCAACTAGTTCTAACAATTCAGGATCGTCAACTAGATCAACTTTATTCATGAAAACAACCATACTAGGTACACCTACCTGACGAGCAAGAAGGATGTGCTCTCTAGTTTGAGGCATAGGACCATCAGTAGCAGCTACTACTAAAATAGCACCGTCCATTTGAGCAGCACCAGTAATCATATTCTTCACATAGTCAGCGTGACCTGGACAGTCAACGTGTGCATAGTGACGGTTATCAGTTTGATATTCTACGTGCGCTGTATTAATAGTGATACCACGTTCTCTTTCCTCAGGAGCCCCATCAATTTCGTCATATTTCTTAGCAACGTTACCCATACCTTTTTTTGATAAGATATTTGTAATGGCCGCTGTTAAAGTAGTTTTACCGTGATCCACGTGACCAATGGTACCAATGTTAACGTGAGGTTTGTCCCTCAAGAAGCTCTCTTTTGCCATTTTATTTGTTTTTTATTTTGTGTTTTTAAAAGTAAAAGTTCATGACTATTGGTCACAAACAGTATTATTCGTGCTAAGCACATTGTATTTTTTCAACATCCTCACTTAACCAACATCACTATTCAATTTCTAAATGAGCCGTTGGTGAGAATCGAACTCACGACCTCTTCCCTACCAAGGAAGTGCTCTACCCCTGAGCTACAAAGGCTTTTTTCAAAGTCTAAGTTCAGGAAGTCAAAATCATCAAGAAAAATGACCAGCAACCCAATGACTGTGACATAAAAATGAGCGGAAGACCAGGCTCGAACTGGCCACCTGAAGCTTGGAAGGCTACCGCTCTACCAAATGAGCTACTTCCGCTTGTCAAAATTTCAAATTTGAAATTTCAAATCTGAAACTCAAAGAACTGTGGGCAGAGTAGGGTTCGAACCTACGTACTCGTGAGAGAACAGATTTACAGTCTGTCGCCTTTAACCACTCGGCCATCTACCCAAAACAAAGAGCCGAAAACTGGAGTCGAACCAGCGACCTACTGATTACAAATCAGTTGCTCTACCAACTGAGCTATTTCGGCTTGTTTTTTTACTTAAAGAACATTCCCTTTTTTTCGGGATTGCAAAGGTAGGAGAAAAGTTTATTTTTCAAAATTTAGTACAAACTTTTCTTGAAGATTTTCAACTTTTTTTTTTGATTGTGCTAAAACCCTTACCAGCGTTGATTTTTAAAGGGTAAAAAAAAAAGGAAAAAAGTGGCAAACAAAATCTATTCCTCAAAACTCAAAACATATTAAATAAAAAATACTAAAAATATCCTAAATTTCATTCAACCAATTTATTTAGAGCAAGCTTTAATTGCCCTTCAGGTAGTTGATGATCGTAAAATTCTCTGTAACCTTTTGCATTATTAACCATTAAGGTTACAGGTATTGTGCCTTGCCATTTTTTATCTACTTTAGCACAAAACATATTGGCATCAGTTTCATTCAACCATACAATTGGTGCCTTATACCCCTTACTTTTAGCAAACTTGGCTATCCCATTAGGATAATCCTCACCATAATCTAAACTCACCAACAGAATATTTACATTTTTATCCTTGTATTCTGCAATGGTCTTCTCAAACCATTTTAATTCATTTACACATGGCCCACACCAAGTTGCCCAAAAATTAATAACCAAAGGGCTTGTAGTTGTATCAGCCATTTTAAGCACATCGGCTATTTTTACTTTTTTTATGGTTTGGCCAAAGCTTAAACTGCTAACTAATAACACTGTTGCTAAAAACAAGCTTATCTTTTTCATTGTTGAATATCTTTAAATTATTTATTCTTATCAAAACCCCACTGCTTTCTTAATTCGCGCATTTGAGGCTCTGGCATGGTAGATTGTTGATAATGACCCGCAATATGCTTTTGTCGGTAAGCCTCGTAAATACTTACAGCGCAAGCTACCGAAATGTTTAAACTCTGTATAATGCCCATTTGTGGGATGATAAAATTACCATCTGCCAAGCTATTGGCTTCATCGCTTACACCGCTATGTTCATTACCAAAAACCAAAGCAATACTTTTTGTAAAATCAATACTATACAAATCAATGGATGTTGATGATAAATGTGTTGTTAATATCATCTCAAACTTGGTACGTAATTCTGTAAAACAATCTGCAACACTATCAAATTGGTGAATAGTTAGCCATTTACTAGAGCTGCTACCACTTTTGTAGCCAAATTTTTCTAGGGTTGGCGCCTTGGTATTTATAATGAAAATATCCTGAATACCAACTGCCTCACAAGTACGCATCACTGCTGTAATATTTCTTGGGTCATGCACATTTTCTAGCACCACTGTTAAGTTGGCTTGCCTTTGGCTTAAAACCTTTAATAATTTTTCGCTTCTTTCTGGTGTCATACTACAAATTTACTTGAATACCCAAACCTGCTTTGCCCAACAATGTTACTTCGCCAAAATTGTATTCTATACCTTTTGCCAAATCTTCTGTTTGCAGCAACGGCCCGTCCATATCTACATGGTCTAGTTGGGGTAAAAAATTAGCGATAGCTGCTGAACCAATAGTGCACTCATTCATGCTGCCCATCATTATTTCTAAGCCAAGTTTTCTGGCTTGTTCTATCATTCGTAATGCAGGTGTTATGCCACTACATTTGGTAAGCTTTATGTTGATACCATGAAAATGACCTGCACATTTTTCTACATCTTGTTCAAATACACAACTTTCATCGGCAAATAGCGGCAAAGGCGATTGTTCATACAATACTTTCATGCCATCCCAATTGTCTTTGGCCAATGGTTGTTCTATGTATTCAACACCTAAATCTTTCAGTAAAGGAATTTTATGCAGGGCTTCTTCAAGCGTCCAACCAGCATTTGCATCTATTCTAAATCTTGCATCGGTGTGTTGCCTCAGGGCTTCCATAATAGCAATATCTTCATCGGTGCCTAGTTTTATTTTGTAAATAGGCCAAGGCTTTGCTTGCATTTTCTCCACCATTTTTTCAATGGTATCTATGCCAATAGTGTAATCAGTTGGTGGTGTGTTTTCCCATTTTGTTTCCCACAATTCGTATAATAGTTTCCCTTTCATTTTGCCAAATAAATCCCAACAAGCCATGTCTAAAGCACATACTAAAAAAGGATTTTTAGGAAATAAATGGTGCAAATAATGCCAATAACGCTGCGGTTCTGTCAATGCAAATTTTTCTATAAACGGCTTTTTGGCTTCCATATCAGCTATCATGTCGTCTACAGTAATGTTGTAGTAAGTAATGGCTGGCGCTTCGCCAAAGCCAATGAAATTGCCTATTTGTAATGCCACCACCAAAGTTGGTTGGTGCGTTTTGGTACGGCCATTAGAAATGGTAAATGGATATTGAAAAGGTAGTTCGTGTTTGCTATAGTAGAGTTTCATTATTAACGCTTTTTGATTGCACGAATTTGAGCGAATTACACGAATTATAAGCTGCTAATTATATTTACACAATTACAAATAGACTTTCCTGATTAAAAAGCAGACTTTAATTATTTATCACCTCACTTTAATGATTTGTCGCTTAACTTTTATGATTTGTCAATGCACTTTTATAGTTTGTCACCTCACTTTAGTCAATTGTCAGTACACTATAATAGTTTGACAGTAGACTTTTATACATTGGTGATACACTTTTGTAATTTGACAGTCAACTTTTGTACTTTGGAAGTAAACTTTTATACTTTGACAGTTAGCTTATATTCTTTCATACCTAGGCTTAATACTTTGATTTAAACCAAAACACCTTACTTGACGGTTTCAAGTAAGGTGTTTTATAAATACGCTTCGATAAAAGCCGCATAGCGAACAGAACGTACAAGTGTAGATGCTTCGTAAACTCAGCACAGGCTACACAGAAGCCAAATGTAGTACTACTGCTAGTTACATAAAAATACTTCGCACCTATGCCCTACCGCTTTGCTGTATGCTATTGGTTAGTTCTTCGTTGAAATTGTGGCTGTTGAGTAAATCTTCTAGCGACAAATGCATTCTGTAACGCCAGTAAAACGGTGTAATGGCGGGCACATTGATGCGCTCATCATTAGGGTTTTGTCTGCGAATGCCTTCGTTGATGCCAAGCAAATCTTGCAATTGAAAAATACTCCACATAGCCGGTGAATACAAGTGCTGGTTGATGATGGCTTTGTTGAGCCAGCCGCTGCAAAATGTAGGCGCAATGCCCCACTGCCCTAGCTGATGGTTGAAAAATTTCTGTATGCGTGGTTTGTCTTCTTCCCACCAACCACGAATGGTGCTCATGTCGTGGGTAGATGGCGTAACCACGCTGAGGTAAGGCGCATCGTTGGGGTGAAAAAATTCGGTGGCAGGGTCTTTAGGCATGCGCTGAATTTCTAAACTGAGCAAGCCTAGTTGCTCCATTACATCTGACACGCAATCTGGCACCAAGCCTAAATCTTCGCCACAAATGAGCATATTGGTGGTACGCTTTAAAGCTGGTAATTTTTGTAGGGCTTCTTCTTTCCAAAAAGCATCTTGGCGGCGGAAGAAATAGTTGACATACAAGGCATTGAGTTTTTCCTGTGTATCGCTAGCCAATTGCTTAAACGATGTGGTATGTGCCATTGAAAAACGGAAATGAAATTGCTGGCCATTACTGCCTTCAACTTCAAATAAAATCACGTTGCTGATTAAGTCATACAAATGTTGCTTAATCACTTGGTTAAAATGCGATGCTTCTTGTGCGGCAAAATATTGCTCAACCTTGCGCTGTGTGTTAAACTCAGTTTTTAACGTATAGTTACCAAAGCCATCGTAATGCAAAAAGTTGTCTTTAATGTAGTCGTTGTTATGACCGCAAATATCCCATAAAGAACCTTCGTTGATTAATGGTTTGGTGT
The DNA here is from genome assembly GCF_056745525.1 of Parasediminibacterium sp. HNIBRBA5674. Classification (NCBI taxonomy): domain Bacteria; kingdom Pseudomonadati; phylum Bacteroidota; class Chitinophagia; order Chitinophagales; family Chitinophagaceae; genus Parasediminibacterium; species Parasediminibacterium sp. HNIBRBA5674. The sequence continues at coordinate 18,843 of NZ_JBQWIE010000024.1, forward strand.
AGCGTTGCAAATCGAACCAAATACCACGTTCGTTAAACTCATTTTTAAACACAGGAAATGCTGGTACAAAATAGCCCATAATGCCTTCAACCGCATGTAAAGGAATGCTCCAAATGCGGAAGAAACCAAGAATATGGTCAATACGAAAGGCATCGAAATAGTGGCTCATTTGCTCGAAACGTTGTTTCCACCAGGCAAAGCCATCTTGTTTCATGCGCTGCCAATTGTAGGTAGGAAAGCCCCAGTTTTGGCCTTTAACGGCAAAATCATCTGGTGGTGCGCCTGCTTGTAATGCCATGTGAAATAACTCTGGTTGCTGCCAAGCATCTACACTATCACGGTAAATACCAATGGCAATATCGCCCTTAACCACCACACCATTTTGGTGGGCATATTGTGTAGCAGCCTTTAATTGTTGGTGCAAATGAAACTGTACGAAATAATTGATAGCCACGGCATCGTAAGTAGGTGCGGCTTCATCTACCAAAGCATCAATATCTGCTTGTACAAATTGGTTATTGGCAGGCCATTGGGTAAATACAGGTGAACCATATTGGTCACGGTAGTAACAGAAGCTAGCATATGGCACTAGCCAATGTTTGTTTTGCTGAAAGAAGGCTTTGTATTCAGCACTCTTAAAAGTAGCTACTTTTTGTAGTGGATATAACTGCCTAATAATAGCTGTTTTTGCCGCCATTACTGCTTCGTAATCTACATCAGCTAAGTAATTGATTTGCCTGCGCCGTTCTTCATAAGCAGTTACAATGTGTTGATTAGCTGCATCAGCAACTTGCGATACATTCAAGTAAATAGGATGCAATGCAAATGCAGAAATAGCTGCATAAGGGTAAGAATCCATCCACTTATAAGTAGCTGTAGTATCGTTTATTGGTAAAATTTGGATGAGCTTTAAGCCTACTTTTTTAGCCCAATCTACCAGCAAATGCATATCGGTAAATTCACCTACACCAAAGCTTTTGTTAGACTTTAAACTGAATACAGGTATAGCCACACCTGCGCCTTTCCATTGGTTATTAGTCAATATAGCAAAGCCATCGTTTACAATGGTTTGCCTGCTTTTAGAGGCTTCGTTAAATAGCAATCTGTTGCTGCCGCCTTCGTAGTATGCAAATTGTTTTTGCTCTACGTTGTACACACCATATTTGTAGCTTAATGGAAAAGTTGCGGTAGATAAATCAATAGCTGCTTCGTAATACGCATCGCCCTCTGCCCTACGCATCAATATTGCTTTTGAGGCGTCCCATTTACCCAAAGCTTTATCATTACCTAGCAAACAAAGTGTTTGTCCTTTAGCAAGCAAAGGTGCTTTTACTTTAAAAATGTGTGTCGCTTTTTTAGGTGCTTTAACGGCAACATCGGTATGATTAGCTTTTAGCAATACTTCTTGAAATGGCACTGTATAAAATGCATTTTCAAAATAACCTGCGTGATTCCAAGCATCAATAATTACCACATCATTTGTGGTGAATGCTGCTGGATTAAAGGTTTTATCGTTACCCCAATCTGTTACAGTGCTGCCATCGCTATTTTTAAGAACGTAATTGTAAGTAATTAACGCATCAATATTGGCTAGTTGCGCTTCTGTAAAACTTACCGACCAGAAATTACCATCTTGGTATTGCATTGGTACGGCTTTATCAAGAGAATGATTGCCTAATAATTCGTGATTACCTGTTATATATAAAGTTTGACCAAACTGAGTACGATACCGAAGTTTAAAGGTTAGTTGTAAAGCCATTGCTAAGTGTTTTCTGTTTCAGACAATCGTTAGAAATTGTTAGGTACAGCAATTAAAATTGCCATATCTAACAAATAATGTGTAAAAAAAACACATTAAAACGATAATCCCAATTTTTTTTCTAAATCTTCAATAACAAGCAACGGATTTTTTAGGATAAAGACGGCTGCGAAACACAACCATAAAGACTTTGATGGTCACGAAAATAGGGAAACGTAAGTAAAGATTTCGTAATTATTTAAGCAAATAGATTTTATAAAGACACTTTATTGCATAAAAAAGGGCTGCATTGCTGCAACCCTAATTACCAATCAAACACAACCAATCTTTAATAATCTTAATTCCTTACCAATATTTATAACCTATCAATTTTGCTAGTTCAACTTTTGCTAAACACAATTGGTATTGGTATTGCAACTTGGTTAACTCTGCACGTTGTACATTGGTACTAGCATTGGTTAACTCTAAATTGGTACCTACACCATTTTTAAAACGTGTAGCAGCTATGGTTTGTGCGTATTTAGCTTGTTCAATTTGGCCTTGTGTATTTTTAATACGTTCAAGGTTAGATTGCACATCGGCTAAAGCCTGTTCAAGGTCTTTTTTATAATTGTTGTTAAGCGTTTCAATGTTTAGTTCATTTTGCTTTACCAATGTTTCAGACAGCTTTACTTGCTTTTTGGTTTTACCGCCTTCGTAAATTGGTATGCGTAAAGCCACACCAGCATTGTAGTTAAAACGAATTTCTCCCACTTTAGGTACATAACCGTTTTTGAAACCTGCACCTGCACCAACACTTACGGTTGGTTTATCGCCAAGCTTACTAATGGCAACATCGCTTAAGGCTTGCTTAATTTTATCTTTCGCCAAAATATAATCTACATTGTTAGCTTGTGTTTCAGCTAAAGCAGCGTCTACATCTTTTAAAGCCACTTCAAAGTCGAAAATATTACCGCTAGATTGCTTAGAACCTGTGGTATAGGCTAATAAGTTTTGTTGTTTTTGAAGACTGTTTTGAAGGTCTACTTTGCGGTTTTCTTCAGCATCTATTTGTGCTTTTATGTTTAGTTGGTCAAACTTTAACGCATCACCATTTTGGTATTTGTTATCAATAACCGTTTTGTTTTCGGCTAAAAAACGCAACACACTATCTTGAATAGCGATGGCATGTTGAAGGTAAATGATGTTGTAGTAAATAGTAGATACTTGTGTAGCCAATTGGTATTTTACAGCATCAACATTGTGTTCTGCCAATAAAATATCTGCTTTTGCTTTTTCGATGTTGGCTTTTAAGCGACCAAAATCGTATAAAGTGTAACTAGCACCAACATTTGCATCAACATTGTGTACTGGTGCAAACTGAAAGTTTTCGCCATTGATAGGAATTTGAATTTTAGGCTCTACAAAACGGTACGATAAGTTACCATCTACAGTAGGTGTATTGGTACTTACCACATCAAGCTTTTGTTTTGCTGTGGTAACGGTATTTTCTACTTCCTTAATTTTTGGGTAATAAGTGAAGGATTTATTAATGAGACTCTTTAACTCACTGTTAACCTGCACTTGCGCTTGTAAGCCACTAGCAGCAAGGCTTGTAAAGAGGGTGATGAAAATTAGTTTTTTCATTGTTTTATGTTTTAATGTTCTGTTGTTCTGGGTTTTGTTGTTTTGAGTTCTATGTTTTGTGTTCTGCGTTTATAGTCAGATGTGTTGTTACTAATCATGACGAACAAAGAACAAAACGATGCAGTGTGGACGCAACGATGTAACATAGTAGTACAAAAGCTGGTTACATACATCTTCTAATGCGCTTCTGACGCGGCTTTCATGGCTGCGGCGGCTTCTTCTTTAGTTTTCTTTTTTACCTTTAAAAAGGCTACCAAAGGCAAAACGATTAAGAAGAAAATACCGATTAAACGAAACGTATCGAGATAAGCCAAGTAATACGCTTGACGCTCTACAGTACCATTCAAAATGCCCAAAGCCTTACCTGCGGCTGTTGCAGCATCGCCAGTACGTGCAATAATACCCTGTGTTATGGTATTCAAACGCTCGGTTAAAGCCGGCGAACCACTAGGCATAGCACTTACAAGATTGCTTCTATGATTGGCATAACGATTAGACACATAGTTATTGGCCATAGCAATACCAAACGCACCACCAAGCTGACGAATCATGTTGTTTAAACTAATACCTGTGGCGTAATCTTTTGGCTGTAAACCAACCACAGCTTGATTTATAAGCGGTAGCTGACAAAATGCAATACCCATGGCACGAACCAATAGTGGCAAAAAGAAATCGCTTTTACCAACATCTGGGCTAACACTTGCACTCATAAAACTGTACACAGAAAACAAGATATAACCGAGAATTACAAATGGTATGGGCGAAACGCCTTTACTCATCAACCTACCAATTATTGGCATTAAAATAACAGCTGCTAATGTTGGTAATAGCAAGGAAGAACCTGTTTCGTAGGCTGTGAAACCTAGTACACGCTGCGCTAATACTGGATAGATGAATACAGAGGTGTACAAGCCAAAACCTGCTACGAACGTGAACACAGTAGTAAAAGCGAGGTTACGATTGCCCATTACTCGAAGGTTTACCGCAGGCTGCTTAATACTGAGTTCGTAAAAGATAAAGGCTATTAAACCAACAGCAGCGATGACAGAGCAAACACGAATAATTTCGCTACTAAACCAATCTTCGCTTTCGCCACGCTCAAGTACAAATTGCAAGCAACCAATACCAGCCATCAGTAACAGAATACCAGTGTAATCAATTTTTATGCTCTCTTTCTTTTTGCCCTCACCTTCTTTTTTATCTATAAATAAGAAGGATAAAACTGTAGCGATAATACCAATTGGAATATTAATCATGAAGATTAATGGCCAAGAAGCATGGTCTATAATATACCCACCAAGTGTAGGGCCAAGTGTAGGCCCAAGAACGATACCCATACCAAACAACCCTGAAGCCATTGGTCTATCTTTTGGTTCAAAAGCATCGAACAAAATAGCTTGAGAAGTTGATAATAAAGCACCACCACCAATACCTTGTATAAAGCGCCAAATAATAATTTCAATTAAAGAATGCGACTGACCACACATGTATGAAGCCAACGTGAATATGATCATTGAGACGATGTAATAATTTTTTCGTCCGAAATAATCACCTAAAAAACTGGTGAGCGGAATGATAATAACGTTAGCAATTGCATAAGATGTAATTACCCAACTAATATCCTCGATGCTTACACCCAAACTACCACTCATATCGTTCAAAGCCACATTTACAATGGAAGTATCTACTAATTCCATAATTGCAGCGGTGATAGTGGTAATAACAATTATCGCTCTCGCAAAACCTTTAGGGGTTGCCATTCGATTTATAATTTATGATGTACGATTTACGATTTGATATTCTTATACTATCGGAAATTTCAAATCAGAAATCTCAAATTGTTTTTACTTCTTTGCCACTACGTACACACTTAAGCCAGCACGTAAAATATTTTTGTACTTAGCCACATCGTTAATCCAGATTTTTACTGGTACACGTTGGGTTACTTTCACAAAGTTGCCACTGCTGTTATCTGGTGGTAATAGCGCAAATTTTGCACCTGTTGCATCGCTAAGGCTAGCTACTGTACCTGTAATTTTTTCATCAGGAAAAGCGTCTACACGTAGTTCTACCGTTTTGCCTGGTGTTAAAGCAGCAATTTGGTTTTCTTTAAAATTGGCAACAACCCAGTAAGTACTATCGTTTACAATAGAAAACAAGGGTGTACCAGCTTGTATAAATTGTCCTTCACTCACATTCTTCTTACCGATTTTGCCAGCTTGTGGTGCGTATACTTTGGTGTAAGTCAACTTTAATTTTACTTGATCAATCTTGGCTTGCTTAACAGCCATAGCTGCTTCTGCTTTTTTTACAGAAGATTCTAAAACTGCGATACGACTTTGTGCAGAACCTAAATCGTTTTTACTGTTGTCTGTAGTTTTAAGAGATGCTTCGTAGTTAAACTTGCTGTCGTCTAATTGTTTTTTGGTAATGGCTTCAGCAGCATACAAAGCTTTGTCTCTATTGTAATCTGCTAAGGCTTTGGCTTGTCTTACATCGCTTAAATCAATATTGCCTTTGTTTACTTTTAGCGATACAATGGCATTGTTTAAAGCCGCTTTAGCATTAATAATATCTACTTCTGCTTGTGCATAATCTGCAGTTAATTCTTGTAATTGACTTTGCAATTCTGCATCATCTAATTCTACTAATAATTGCCCTGTCGTTACACTATCGTAATCTTTCACGGCAATGCTTTTTACATAGCCAGCTACACGTGGTAGTACTGGTGTAATTTGTGTTTCAATCTGTGCATTATCGGTGCTTTCGTGTGTTAAAGCAAAACTGATTTGCTTATAACCAAAATACCCACCTACTAATAATACAACGCCTAAAATGATAGGGCGAATTGGGAAACCTTTTTTTTGATTTGGTGCTTGTTCCATCAGTTAAATTGTTATGTTTTGATATTATTGATTGATTAATAAGTGCGATTGCATCATTTGTTGAATGTGCTTTACCAATCGCTTTTTAAATGCTTCATCTGTGTATGGCTCGTAATCTTGTGGCTTTTCCATTAGTTGGTTACACATGTTTTTCGACATCATTATTTGTGTAATAGAACCAATAATTGATGCCACTGTTAACATTGTATCAACTTTTTTAAATACCTTTTTCTTAATGCCATTTTCAATAATCTTAGCAAAGTTTTTAGTGTTTCTAGCAAATGTGTTTGTCAGTAACTGATTCAAATTCTCCCTATTGCTGCCCATTAATTCTTTGTACAAAAGCTTGTGAAAATTTGGGTTAGACACAATCCTGTTCACATAATCCTCTATCAAAGCGTTCACTTTATCTATTTCAGAAATAGAATTATTGGCATTTAATTCCTCTATTCTGTCCTTCATATAAGCAGCCTTCTCTTCTATTATTGCTTCCATCAACTTCTCTTTACTACCAAAATAGTAATTCACCATTGCCACATTTACATCGGCCACTTTTGCCAAGTCTCTAATACTTGTTGCCTCAAAACCCTTATCTGCAAAGAGTTGCATGGCATGACTTATAATATGTTGCTTCTTATCTACAGCCATTGGTTTTATAATTTGATGGGACAAAATTAAACAACTGTTTAAAACCAAACAAACGTTTAATTAATTTTTAGTAACAATTTCTATTTTCGAAAGTTCACAACTGGCTTTACTTTCTTAAAATTTAATCTTATGGTAATACAGCTTGCCTCAACTTTGATAGTTGTACTAACCAATAATTATGCAGGCCAAACAATTTGGAAACGATTTTTTATGGGGCGTTGCTATTGCCGCTGCGCAAAATGAAGGTGCTTACAATATTGATGGCCGTGGCTTATCTATTTGGGACGCTTTTGCAAGACGCCAAGGCAAAATAAAAGGTGGTGATAAGCCCTTTGTGGCCTGCGATTTTTACCACCGCTATAAAGATGATTTGCTACTTGTAAAAGCACTTGGCTTTAAAGTATTTCGCTTCTCTATTTCATGGAGCCGCATTTTACCAGAAGGAATTGGTAGAGTAAATAAAGAAGGCATTGCCTTTTACAACAAAGTGATTGATGAATGTTTATTGCTAGGCTTAACGCCTTATGTAACCCTGTATCATTGGGATTTGCCACAAGCTTTAGAAAAAGAAGGCGGCTGGGCAAGCCACCAATTATTAAAATGGTTTAACCGTTTTGCAACAGTTTGTGCTGAAGAATTTGGTGACCGTGTAAAAGATTGGATTGTACTGAATGAACCCATGGGCTTTACAAGCCTTGGCTACATGATAGGCAAACATGCGCCTGGCAAAATAGGGCTTGAGTATTTTTTACCAGCCGTACACAATGCAGTAATGGCGCAAGCAGAAGGTGGTAGAGTATTAAGAAACTTGGTGTCTAAAGCACACATTGGTACAAGCTTTTCGTGTAGTGAGGTGATGCCTCTTACTAACAGAGATATAGACGTGCAAGCTGCAAAACGTGCAGATATTTTACTCAATAGATTGTTTATAGAACCTACACTAGGCCGTGGCTATCCAAGCGATGTCGATTTTCCATTAATTGACAAGTTGGTATTGCACAATAAGGCATGGAAATACACCGATAAAATGACTTTTAACTTCGACTTTATTGGTGTTCAGAACTATTTTGCTTTAACGGTAAAACACAATCCATTGATACCTTATGTACAACTGAGTGAGGTTAACGCAAAAACCAGAAAAGTACCTACTACCGATATGGGCTGGGAAATAAATGCAGACAGTTTTTACCGCATGATTAAACGCTTTTGGCTATACGGTAGCGTTAAAGAAATCATCATTAGCGAGGGCGGTGCATTTTTTAAAGACACATTGGTAAATGGCGTTATTAACGATGCGCACCGCATACAATACTTTCAAGATTATTTACAGGCTATGCTAAAAGCCAAGCATGAAGGCGTGAATGTAAAAGGCTATTTTGCCTGGACCTTGATGGATAATTTTGAATGGAGCGAGGGCTACAAAGCTAGATTTGGTCTAGTACATGTTGACTTTAAAACGCAATTACGCACCATTAAAAACTCAGGCTATTGGTGGAGGAGTTTTTTAACGAAATAGTCAGTTCTTAATACCACAAATTAGTACGAATTACACGAATTGTTTTGCTAAAAAGATACATCGCAGTTATTCATTCCCCTTTAGGGGCTAAGGGGTAACTATTTCGCATCAAACCACACCTTGTTTTTGTTATCTGCCTCTGCATTGTAGTTTATAAAAAGTTCCTCGCCTTTTTTAATAGGCTTTACCACTTTAATAGTCATTAAGTTATTATCAAAATCCATTTCGTACTCGCAATTGGCGCTGTAACTGTGGTTGTACATGCTGATGTAACCAAGTGCTAGTGCGGCTTTCTTACGTGTTGGTCCCCATTCAAATACATAGTTGTACAACATGGTTTCTGCTAGATGCAAATACTCTTTGCCAGTGAACACCAATACTGGCGAAATTTCTACAATGGTGCCTACTTTAAATGCCTTGGTGGTAAATACGCCCTTGCCGCCTTTACCACCCTTTTCTGATGGTGCTATTACTAAGTCAGGTAAAATCATAGTGGTAAAAATAAGTGATACATTGATAACAACATACAGTTCTTTAAAACCACTAATCGGCGTAAATTGCACCCCATGAGTTTAGAATTTGAAAATGAGGACATTATGGAGCAATTTGAAAACGTAATTGCTACCGATGATAAGCTACAAATTGCCGACTTTTTAAACGATCAGAACATAAGCGATGTTGCTGAGCTAATAAACGAATACCCTGAATACGAGGCACATATTATTGGTAATATGGCCATCCATCGTGCCGCTAGCGTATTTAAAATTCTAGACATTTCTCAGCAGAAAGACATTGTAAAAGAACTACCCTCTTTTAAAACCGCTGAGCTACTAAACGAATTACCGCCTGATGATAGAACCGACTTTTTGGAAGAACTACCCAAAAATGTGATTCGTGATTTAATAAAACTACTTGACCCAGAAGAGCGTAAAATTACCCTTACACATTTGGGCTATCCAGAAGATAGTGTAGGCCGTTTAATGACGCCTGACTATGTGTATGTGTATGAGCATAATACCATTGAAGAAGTATTTGTAACTATTAGGCGCTTTGCCAAAGGCAGTGAAACCATTGATGTAATTTATGTCATCAACGAGGCTGGCGAACTGATAGACGATATAAGAATTAGAGATGTGATTTTGGCCTCGCCAGATAAGCTTGTGAGCGAAGTAATGGACGACCGTGTGGTAGCCCTAAACGTTACTGACGACCAAGAACATGCCAGTCAGGTATTTAAAATGAATAACCGTGTGGCCCTACCGGTTACTGATGATAACAACATTCTACTAGGTATTGTAACCATAGATGATATGCTTTGGGTAGCTAATGAAGAGTTTAGCGAAGACATACAAATGATTGGTGGTACCGAAGCCTTAGATGAGCCTTATTTGGACATTGCACTACACAAATTATTCCGCAAGCGCATAGGCTGGCTAGTAGTTTTGTTTTTGGGAGAAATGCTCACAGCAACAGCTATGGGCTACTTTCAAGGCGAAATAGAAAAAGCCGTAGTGCTTGCCCTTTTTGTACCATTAATTATAAGTAGTGGTGGTAATAGCGGTAGCCAGGCAAGTACTTTAATTATACAAGCCATGGCTGTAGGCGATATAAGCCTTGCAGATTGGTGGCGTGTTTTAAAGCGAGAATTACTTAGCGGTGTAATGCTAGGTGGTGTGCTTGGTCTTATAGGTTTTATACGTGTAGTAGCGTGGCACAGCATCTCGCCAGCCATGTATGGTCCACATTGGCTAATGATTGCTTATACTGTAGGTTGCAGTTTATTAGGTGTGGTTTTGTGGGGCACGCTCAGCGGCTCTATGTTGCCCATTGTACTTAAAAAACTCGGTGCCGACCCGGCCGTATCTTCTGCCCCATTTGTTGCCACATTGGTAGATGTAACTGGCTTGGTAATATATTTTAGTGTGGCCTTATTGTTTTTAAGCGGTACGTTGTTGTAAGTAGGTTGCTGGCTACAGGTTACTAGTTGCTAGTTTTATCAAGTAGTATTTCCCTTTGGTTACTGCTTTTCTACTACTATTTAGCAGTTATTGCGTCGCACTACCGATAGCGGCTGTACAATATTTGCTGTGCTCTACGAAATTTTCAGTCACAGGTGTTCGAAACATCTAAAATCCCGTAAGGATTAAATATTTGTAGAAGCATTTATACCAATTTGTTCGACCCCTATGGGGTTAAAGATGCTGTTTATTCACAAATTGGCTATAAATATTTCACTCCGATGGAGTGATGAATTATGGTTTCGAATACTTATAACTTGCAGTTTCGTAATTGTTTACTATTACTTTCGGCAATATTGTATTGTTGCTAAAAGCAACTTAATAGTACTTGCGAAACTACAAATTTCACTGAGCTACTACGTCAATAGTTGTGTAATTTGTCCAATGATAACTGGTGTAATTGCATTGCCTGCTACACTTTCTAATAATGCCCTTACAGTTTTTAGTGATTCTGTTATTATAATATTTTTAGGTCGTGGTGATTGCTGTTGAATTTCCAAAGTTTGAATTTCACTTATCAGTTCTCTATGTAAGTCAGTAGAGATTTCTAAAGTGTCTTGAATACTTTTTAATGAATTAATTACTCCTTCTAGGTCAGCAATTTTATTGTTATCAAAATGGTAGTTTATTGTAGAGTTGGTTGTTGATTGTTGCAAGGTAGAATTTTGCATTGTACCAATGTTAATAATATTTATTGGCAAAAAGTGTTCAGTCGGTTTGTCGGGACTATCAAGTGCCTGTTCTACTTCTTTAATACCCCAATGTGTCAATGCAATTCCTCCACCTAAAGCTCTCGGCTCAATTAAGTTTTCGCCAGTTAAATAATCAACAATTTGACTTGTTTCGTTTCTATCAAGTTTTAATTCTTCGCCAACTTCCCACATATTAAACATCGCACCACTGTCGCCATTAGAGTCTGTATAAAGTAGTTTTAAGAATAAAAATCTGTTTATTTTCTTTTGTTTTAAATCTGTTGTCATTTACTTCTATAAATTTAATTATTTACAATTTTTGGTTTCTTAATTAGTAATTTTTGACTAGGTTAATTTCTAGTCAAAAATTATCCCCTGCAATATACACACTTTCTTCTATGGCAAATAGCCTTTTACCACCATATTTCGCATTTGGAACTAAGTCTTAGATGTGGTGAGTTATACTTTTCTTTCCCTTACCCTAATTTTAAAATAGCTGTAGCTTTTAACTACCATTTTTTTCAAGTTGCAATTGTACTTGTAAGTGAGAATAAATTATTGTAAGCTTTGGTAGCAAGCGCCTTTCTTTTAAAATTTGGCTCGTATGCTTATTTGCTAAATGGGTTAGCCTATTTATTTGTATTCTTCAAATAAAAAGTATTAAAATACTACTTTGAAGTATTAAAACACTACTTAAAAGTATTAAAATTATAATTGTAAGTATTAAAATAATACTTTTAAGTATTCGAATTATATCTAAAAGTATTAAAAATATATTTTAGAGTATTAAAACAATACTAATGAGTATTAAAATTATACTTTCTTACAGTTAAATATCTGTGTGGTATTAACCAGCTTTTTCTGATAGGTTTCAATATGCTCGTTTACGGCATTTTGAAAGTTTAGATTTATATAAAAAACCGCCAAAGCCGCTAAAGCTTTGGAGGTTTTTTTTATGAATTTACTGCAATTAAAAACTTTTCTATTAGAGCCATCTATGATAATCATACTAACTAAAAACTCATCTAAGTTTATAAATGTTTCTCTCGTGCCATGAATGAGTAGTGCCATAGAATTTTATTTGTAATAAAACTAAGTGATTGAATAATAAAATTTCAAAGTGAGTAGTGTTTTTTATCTCATTCTTCTTACACCAAATTTTCATTTTGGGTATAAGTTTTAAACTTTAATAGGTATTGTTTAAAAATATGGGGCTTAATTTGCAAAAATTTTGCGCAGCCTAATCGGTCTTGATTTTTCGATAATCATTTTATCATTAAAATCACGCAAATCACAAATAGCAAATCTCAAATCATAAATCAGTAATGGCTACTACACAACAACCTGCAATTTTAGTTTTGGCCGACGGGCACGTTTTTCATGGTAAAGCTTTTGGCTTAATAGGCACTACCACTGGTGAAATTTGTTTCAATACCGGCATGACGGGCTATCAGGAAGTATTTACAGACCCAAGTTACACTGGTCAGGTATTGATTATGAACAATGTACACGTGGGTAACTATGGTGTAAAACCTACCGATGTAGAAAGCGACACCGTAAAAATTAGAGGCTTAATAGCTAGAAATTTAGAAGAATTGTTTAGCCGTTTTCAAGCAATAGGCTCGTTAGATAAATACTTGGTTGAGAATAAAATTGTAGCCATTGAAGATATAGATACAAGAGCTTTAGTAGCCCATGTACGTGAAAAAGGTGCTATGAACTGCATTATCTCATCTGAAATTTTAGATGTAGACCAATTAAAAGCACTACTAGCAAGCTGCCCTAATATGGATGGTTTAGAGCTTGCTAGCACCGTAAGTACCCAAACAGAATACGAACTAGGCGATATAAATTCTGCCATCAAAGTATCTGTACTAGATTTTGGTGTGAAAAAACATATTTTAAACTGCTTAGTAGAGCGTGGTGCGCATGTACGTGTGCATCCTGCAAAAACACCTTTGGCTCGCTTAAAAGAATTTAACCCTAACGGTTATTTTATTTCAAATGGTCCAGGTGACCCTGCTGCTATGCCTTATGCAGTAGCAACCATTAAAGATATTTTGCAAGAAGAAAAACCTGTGTTTGGTATTTGTTTAGGTCACCAATTATTGGCTTTGGCAAATGGTATTCCTACGTTTAAAATGCACCACGGTCACAGAGGTTTAAACCACCCTGTAAAAAATATTATTACTGGTAAATGTGAAATTACCACACAAAACCACGGTTTTGGTGTAGACCCAGAAGCGGTTAAAAACCACGAAAACATTGAGGTAACACACTTAAACCTAAACGATAATAGCATAGAAGGTATTCGTTTAAAAAACAAGCCTGCGTTTAGCGTACAATATCACCCTGAAGCAACACCAGGCCCACACGATAGCCGCTACTTATTTGATGATTTTGTGGCTATGATGACCGCTAATTAATTTTATAGAACGCAGATTATCATGCTTGTCAAGATAAAACAAGATTTATCATCAAAATCATGAAAATCTGCGTTCCATACCTTCGCTAGGTTAATTAGTTTAATCAGCGGTTATATTTGTAACATGAACTTGAAGTCTTTGTTGGCAAAACCATTTGCCAGCTACATCCATAAAAAGATTATTAAAGAATCGCACACGGCCTTGCAAGACCAAGAAGCGATTTTTAAAAACTTACTAAAAGTTGGTAGGAACACTGTGTTTGGTAAAGACCACCAATTTGAAAATATTCACTCTCACAGCGATTTTACCAAAGCTGTACCCATAAGAGATTACGAACAAATTAAAGACTACATCGCTCAAATAAAAGATGGCAAGCACAATGTATTGTGGAAAGGCAAGCCTATTTATTTAGCCAAAACTAGCGGCACTACTAGCGGTGTAAAATATATACCCATTACTAAAGATTCTATACCCAACCACATAGATACAGCACGTAATGCTTTGCTGTGCTACATGGCAGAAACTGGTAACCATGCTTTTGTAAAAGGCAAAATGATTTTTTTAAGCGGCTCGCCAGAGCTTGAACGTATTGCAGATATTCCTACAGGTCGTTTAAGCGGTATCGTTAACCACCACATACCTAAATATTTACGTACCAATCAATTACCTAGTTATACCACCAATTGTATTGATGATTGGGAAACAAAACTAGATGCGATAGTGGGCGAAACCATTAACCAAGATATGACGCTAATAAGTGGCATACCACCTTGGATGCAAATGTATTTTGACAGATTGGTAGAACGTAGTGGCAAAAAAATAAGCGAACTGTTTCCTAATTTTAGCGTGATGGTGCAAGGTGGTGTAAACTTTGAACCTTACAAAGCCAAGCTATTTGATAGTATCGGTAAAACGATTGATGTTGTAGAATTGTATCCTGCAAGCGAAGGTTTTTTTGCATTTCAAGACACACAAAAAGCACCAGGTTTATTGTTAAATACCAATAGCGGTATCTTTTTTGAATTTGTGCCTGCGGCAGAAATTTTTAATGAGCAGCCTACACGTTTAACGCTGAAAGATGTAAAACTAGGCGAGAATTATGCTTTAATCATTAACAGCAATGCAGGTTTGTGGGGCTATAATATTGGCGATACTGTAAAATTTGTAAGTCTTAATCCGTACAGAATTGTGGTTAGTGGTCGCATTAAGCATTTTATATCTGCTTTTGGTGAGCATGTTATTGGCGAAGAAGTTGAGTATGCTTTATTAAATGCAGCTAAGCAATTTGGTGTAAATGTGATTGAATTTGCAGTAGCACCATTTATACAACAAGGCGAAGGTAAAAGCTACCACGAGTGGTTAATAGAATTTGAAACGCCACCAACGGATATGGAAGCTTTTTCGCTACAAGTTGACGCCAATTTAAGAGCTAAAAATGTGTACTACGATGATTTGATTGGTGGTAATATTTTACAAACCTTACAAATTGTACCTGTTCGTAAGCATGGGTTTATAGATTATATGAAGCATATAGGTAAGCTAGGCGGGCAAAACAAAGTGCCACGTTTAAGTAACGATAGGCAATTGGCAGATGATTTGAAAACATTCTTAACGTCTTCTTTACTTTAGCGTTAATTTTATTGTATTTATATTGCAACTCTAATGGTAAAACGCATCGCAATATTTGGTTCTACTGGTTCTATAGGTACGCAAGCTTTAGACGTTATTTCTGCACATGCAGATAAATTTTCGGCTGAGGTATTAACTGCCCAAAGCAACCACGAACTATTAATTCAGCAGGCTTTAAAATTCAATCCCAATTGCGTGGTAATTGGCGATGATAAAAAATATCACGTAGTAAAAGAGGCTTTAGCCAGTACTGATGTAAAAGTATTTGCTGGCGAAAAAGCTTTAGAAGAAGTAGCAGCCATGGATTGCTACGATATGATGCTAGCGGCTATTGTGGGCTTTGCAGGTTTAAAACCTACATTACAAGCCATAGAAAATGGCAAAGCTATTGCCTTGGCAAACAAAGAAACTTTGGTAGTGGCAGGCGATATTGTAATGCAAAAAGCCCTAGAAAAGCGTGTAGCTGTTATTCCTGTTGATAGTGAACATTCGGCTATCTTTCAATGCTTAGTAGGTGAGGGGCGCAATAAAATTGAGCAAATTATTTTAACCGCTAGCGGAGGGCCATTTTTGGGTCGTAAGCCAAATTATTTGGTAAATGTTAAGCGAGACCACGCATTACAACACCCTAATTGGGCCATGGGCGCTAAAATATCTATTGACTCTGCAACCCTCATGAACAAAGGGCTTGAGATGATTGAAGCCAAGTGGTTATTCAACTTAAAGCCAGACCAAATAAAGGTGATGGTGCATCCACAAAGCATCGTTCACAGTATGGTGCAATTTGAAGATGGTAGCGTAAAAGCACAAATGGGCTTACCAGATATGAAGTTGCCTATTCAGTATGCCATGGCTTTTCCACAGCGTATACCAAGCGATTTTCCTCGTTACGATTTTAAAAAACCGAATACTTTAACTTTCGAAGAGCCAGACTTACGTACGTTTAGAAACTTGGTGCTTGCTACCGAAGCCTTGCACAAAGGCGGCAACATGCCTTGCATTTTAAACGCAGCCAACGAAGTAGCCGTGTATGCGTTTTTAAGAAACCGTATTGGCTTTTTAGACATGACTGAAGTGGTAGAACAGGCTTTAAATAAGGTAACATTTATAGAAAAACCTACTTTGCAGCAGTATTACGATAGCGATGGTGAAGCAAGAACATTTGCCGCTTCGCTCATTCAAATGTGATTGCCCCAACCCTAAAGGGAGTATTTTTGGGACGAGCATTTGTATTTCAATGTAGCTGTTTTTGCAAGTTTATACTGAGTTAGCGAAGTACCTACTGCAACGTTTAGTTCTTTTTTCAGCTTTTATCGAAGCGAGTAAATATTTTTTCAACAAACAAAACTTGTTTAAAGAAACAACAAGTTTTAAAACTTCCCTTTAGGGCCATGGTTATGACATTATTAGCGATTGATTGGGGCATCACATTGGTTAAAACAGGACAATTTATTTTGTCGTTTTCAATATTGGTAGTACTACACGAACTTGGGCATTTTGTGCCAGCAAAGTTTTTTAAATGCCGTGTAGAAAAGTTCTACTTATTCTTCAATCCTTACTTCAGTTTGTTTAAAATAAAACGTGGCGAAACTGAATACGGTATTGGTTGGGTGCCTTTTGGTGGTTTTGTAAAAATCTCAGGTATGGTAGATGAAAGTATGGATAAAGAGCAGATGAAACTACCACCTGCAGATTATGAATTTAGAAGCAAACCAGCTTGGCAGCGCCTAATTATTATGATTGGTGGTGTAGTAGTAAATGTAGTATTAGCTATCATAATTTTCATTGGTATTACTTCTTATTGGGGCGATAAAATGCTACCAGTAAAAAATATGCAATACGGTATTGCTACCAACGATTTAGCTAAAAAAATAGGCTTAAAAGATGGTGATAATATCATAGCTATAGACAATAGACCTGTAACGTATTTTGGTGACGAAACTTCTGATGTAGTATTTAAAAGTGCCAAAACATTTACTGTAAAAAGAGATAGCCAAACTATTACAATTGCTTTGCCTAGTGATTTAACTAAAGAGTTAGCAAAAGACGGTGGTAATGCAGATTTTATTGGGGTTCGTTTTCCAGCGGTAGTAGATTCTGTTAGCGAATCTGCTAAAATTGTAGAAGGATCTATGCAAAAAGGCGATGAATTTATTAGCATTAACAACCAGCCTACTAAGTATTATAACGAGGTAGTTGCTACAGCCCAAAAGCTAAAAAATGAAACAATAACTATTCGCTTTCTAAGAGGTAAAGACACCGTAACTACTAAGTTGACTTTAAAAGAAGGTAAGCTTGGTTATTTTACAAAAACACCAGACCAATTTTTTGCCTACGAAACTATAAAATACACCTTTGCACAAGCTATACCAGTTGGTATTGAAAGATGTAAAGAAACCTTAACCAAGTATATTGCTGGCATTAAAAAGATATTTACAGGCGAAGTAAATGCTAATGATAGCCTAGGTAGTGTAGTGAGCATTACAAAAACATTTCCTAGTGTATGGATTTGGCAGCGTTTCTGGGAACTAACAGCCATTTTCTCTATCATTTTAGCCTTTATGAATATACTACCAATACCAGCTTTAGATGGTGGTCATGCATTGTTCTGTATTATAGAAATGATTACAGGTCGTAAGCCAAGTGATAAGTTTATGGAATACGCACAAATAGGTGGTATGGTGCTGCTATTAAGTTTGATGGCTTATGCACTAGGTCTCGACTTTTGGCGCATGTTTAAGCACTAAAAAAACTCCATTTTATTGGCATAAAACATTACCCCTCATTTGAGGGGTTTTTTATTGCCCTGAAACGAAACATTTTTACATCGTTAAATATCCAGAAAGCCAACGCCTAAACAGCGAAAAAAATCCAATATTCTAAAGCCCGTTGTTAAAAAAGTACCCTATGAAAACAAGCTTTTAAAACACCGGAAAATAAAAAGATTGTATCCAATATCCTATATAAAAACCAGCATCCAATAACCCTTTAAAACCAACTAAGTATCCAATATCCTTGAACAAAACCAAAGGACACTTTTGATTAGCAAAAAATCCAAATTGTAGAAGAACTAATGAACCAATTGATGAATTACGAAGGTTCAATATCCACGAAAAGCTTAAACGTATTATCCAATACCTGATAAGCCCAAAACTGAAAGAAGTCCTTTGTCCAATATCCTTTGAAAAACCAATTTTTACTAAATCCTAAAAAAGAAAACGCAAGAAGTCTCGTTTTAAAGTCCAATAGCCTATTTGAAACTACTTAATTTTAAACCATGATTACAGTAGGTATAATAGAAGACGACCGCTCACTGCGTAGAAATCTAGAAGCGTTTATTGAGCTAGAAAAAGATTTGCTGATTACTTTTTCATGTAACAGCATGGAAGATTTTTTAGAAAAACGAACCAAACTTGACGAGCCATTTATTGTGTTTATAGACCTAGGCTTGCCAGGTATTTCTGGTTTAGAAGGTATTACGTTTATCAGAGAAAAATGGGCCGATGTTCATTTGGTGGTGATAACTGGTAACGATGATGAAGCCGTAATATTCGATTGTATTCAACGTGGTGCAAATGGCTATTTACTAAAGCCATTTAAAATAGATGAGCTGAGAAAGAATATAGACATTATAAGAAGTGGTGGTGCTTTAATTACACCCGATGTGGCTATGAAATTGTTTAGAAAAATTCATAAGCCACAAGAAAGATACGAAGACCATTTAGCCAACCTTACCCCTAGAGAAACTGGTGTGGTAAACGAGTTGCTAAAAGGCCTTACTTACAAAGAAATTGCTATTGCATTAGGCATATCGGCCACTACGGTAAACGACCATTTAAAAAATGTGTATTTTAAAATGGGTGTGCGTACTAAGTCTGAGTTGATAGCCAAAGTGCTGCGTAAATAATTACCAAAAACTGAATGGATTTTTCCAATACATACCAACATTTATTGCATAAACAAAAACAGCAGCTAATATTTAACAGCCTTGCTGATGCGGTGTTAATTGAAACTGTCGATAGGCGAATTGAATTTGCCAATAATAGCTTTTGCCAATTATTTAAACTAACAACTGCGCCTGAAGAGTTGGTAGGCAAGCCCACTATAAACAGCGGCTTTGCATCTAGCTTTTTATTTAAAAATCCTTCAAAATTTATTTACCGCGTAGAGGAAATCATCGAAGATGCCAAGCCTGTATCGCAAGAAAAAGTGGTACTTTACGATGGCACTACTTATCTAAGAGATTATTTTCCATTAATAATTAATGAGGCCATTACTGGCCATTTGTGGCTGTACAAACCACTTACCATAGCACATTTAGATAAAGCTAGCAAAGTGCATTTACTACCTGTTTTTGAAAAGGTGCTAGAAACAATTTCGGTGCCTATTGCAATTTTTGATGCCGAAAAACGTTATCTCTTTGTCAATAAAATAAGTTTACCAAACGCAGATAAGCGCAAGCTAATTATTGGCAAAACATCGCTAGAGTATTGTAATTTTTACAATTTACCTACCAATATTGCTTTGCAAGAAGCCGAATGCTTTAACCAAGCAATAGACCAGCAAACTGCCGTTCGCTTTGAAGAAGAGCGCATTGCAAAAGATGGTAACGGTACTTGGTGGCAGCATATTTTATATCCCATATCTACTAATGATGCCCCTAATACCTATATTGTAAAATATAGTATTGATATTACTGCGAGCAAACAAAGTGCGCAAGTATTGCAGCAAACCATTGCCAGCTATACCCATGTATTGAACAATTTGAGTGAGGTGGTAGTATTAGCAGATGACCAATTGCGAGTGGACTTTTTAAATAAAGTGTGGGAAGATTTTGGTAGCAATGCTGAGCATGAAAACTTGTTTGGCTTAATTGGTATTAAAAACTACGAGTTTTACAGGCAAGCATTTGCAGTGCTTGGCAATACTGCAAGCAATGCTAAAGGCAGATTGAAACTTGCACAAAAAGATGGTAGTAAAAAATGGTTTCAGTATCATATAACAGAAGGCATAAAAAGCCCTACAAACGATAAAGGTATAGTGGCAATTTTAAACGATATTACCAATGAAGTGCACCTTGAGGAGAATCTGCTCGAGGTGGTAAAGCGTGAAAAAGAGCTAAACGATTTAAAGTCAGCCTTTGTAAATATGGTATCGCATGAATTGCGTACACCTTTGGCCGTAATATCTTCTGGGGCAGAAATCATACAAATGATGCTTGAAGTGGGTAAGCCTGCCGACGACATAACGCCATTTACAACCCAAATAATTACTGAGGTAGAACGTATGACTGCTTTTATGAACGACTTACTCATGGTAAGTAAAATAGAAGCTGGAAAAATTGACTTTCATGCAGAATCAACCGACTTACAAAGCTTTATAGGCAATATTGCGGCTAACGCTTATCAGCCTTGGAAAGATGGTAGACAGTTGATTATTACTACAAAAGGCGAAGCACAACCAATAGCCGTCGATACTAAAATGCTACGCCATATTTTGCAGAATTTGATAGACAATGCGTTTAAATATTCTAGCAACAAACCTGCACCTACATTGCGTGTGCGATACAGTAACAGCTATGCAACTATCTCGGTTGTTGATGCTGGTATTGGTATTCATCACGAGGATATTGTAAAATTATTTGCCTCTTTTTCTCGTGGTAGAAATGTAGCCAATATTGCTGGCACAGGTATGGGCTTGGTAGTGGTAAAATATTTTGTGCAGCAACATGGCGGCAGCATTACCATAAAAAGCAAGCTAGATGCAGGTACTATTTTCTCGGTAAAATTGCCTTACAACAAAATATAATTTGCTCGCAGAATTTACAGAATACAGAAGAAAAATATCTGCGTTTCCGGCGATTTCTGCGAGAGATATTTTTTCTAAACGGTAAGAAACATGAGCACACCCACCACTGTTTTAGTAATAGAAGACGAAGAGAATTTACTACAAAATATTAGCTCAATATTAAGCTTGTATGGCTTTAGAGTATTACAAGCTAGTAATGGTGAACAAGGGCTTGCGCTTGCAAATGAACTACCCAATATTATTGTGTGCGATGTAATGATGGAAGGCTTAAATGGCTTTGATGTGATTACACAAGTACGTAGTAACCCTGCTACACAGCATATCCCTTTTATATTTCTTACTGCTTGGGCTGATGTAAACGACAAAGAAAAAGGCCTAGCCTTAGGTGCACAAGCTTACCTTACCAAACCCTTTGTAGCTAAAGATTTGGTGAAAGCCATTAATGAATTTGCTAGGTAATCTCACGTAAACCTATAAGGTCTTAAAGACCTTATAGGTTTATGCGGCAAATGCTCTACAAAGTATCTAACCGTAAAAGTGTGCGACAACAAACGTTCAATAGTAGTACGACTGCTGGTTATATTATAAAAACAAAACCCCAAAGTTTTAAAGCTTTGGGGTTTGTCATGTAATTCAAAGCTTTAAGATGATATACTAAAGACATTAGAAAAAGAGGCTGATTAATACCACACAGACGTTCGACTGTAAGAAAGTATCAAACTAATACTCAAAAGTATTATTTTACTAACCTAAAATATAATTTCAATATTTGTAAATATCATTTTAATATTTAAAAGTATTATTTTAATACTCTAAAGTAGTATTTTAATACTTAAAAATAGTGTTTTAATACTTCAAAGTAGTATTTTAATACTTTTTATTTGAAGAATACAAATAAATAGGCTAACCCATTTAGCAAATAAGCATACGAGCCAAATTTTAAAAGAAAGGCACTTGCTATCAAAGTTTACAATAATTTATTCTCACTTACAAGTACAATTGCAACTTGAAAAAAGTGGTAGTTAAAAGCTACAGCTATTTTAAAATTAGGGTAAGGGCAAGAAAATTATACCCTGCAGCATCTAAGACTTAGCTTCAAATGGGAAATATGGTGGTAATAGGCTATTTGCCATAGAAGAAAGTGTGTATATTGCAGGGAATAATGATCGATAACAACATTAAAAAACTTGAGTTGATGATTCAGCTAAAGAGTTGAGTTGAAGGTAATTTTAAACAAAATCCCTAAAATGACAAAAGGAATATTAGCATTTGCTGACGAGTATGGAAATAATTCCTTTGACTTTACAAAGCAAGGAACTCATTTTATAGTTGTAAGTATAATCATCAACGAATCTGAAAAAAAATCTATTGAATCATCATTAGAATTAATAAGGAAAAAATACTTTCAGACTGGAGAAATTAAATCACAAAATGTTGCAGATAATCATTCTCGAAGGTTAAAAATATTAAAAGATTTATCTGAATTGAACTTCAATGTATATGCACTTGTTGCTGACAAACAAAAACTTTTTGGGGAAGGTTTTAAATACAAAGAATCTTTTTATAAATTTTTAAATGGGCTTTTATATAAAGAACTTTTCAAAGCTTACCCCAAATTGAAATTACATGTTGACGAACATGGTGGAAATGATTTTTTAAAGAGCTTTAAGAAATATGTAGAAAAAAATCACATAAGAGATTTGTTTTCTGGTTCAGAATTTCAAACAAGTGACAGCAAACAAAGCATAATAATACAACTGGCTGATTTTATTGCAGGAACTTTGGGGCGTTGTTATGACAAACAAAAAGATTTAACAGCAAAAGACAGATTTTTAAAAATTCTTGAGCCAAGAATATCAAGTATAAATAATTTTCCTAAAGAATACAATGCTTATACTTTAGAGCAAGAAACCGCAAGTGAATTTGATTTTAAAATTTCTCAATACGCAACAAATTTGGCAATTGATTTTATCGAAACTAAAAAAATAAAATCACAAACTGACATAGATCAAATTAATTGCTTAAAACTCTTCCTAATGCACCAAGACGCTTTTGGAGCAAAGAAATATTTATCCGCCAAAGAGCTAATGCGACACTTAGAAATTGGTCGAACAACGCCTCTTCAAGAACAACAGTTTAGAAGTAGTGTAATTGGCAATCTAAGAGACAAAGGAATCTTAATAGCTAGTAACAGCAAAGGAGATAAAAAAGGGTATAGACTTCCAACAAGTGCTTCTGACTTAATGAAATTTTTAGACCATAGCAACGGCTTAATTTTGCCGATGTTAAATAGAATTAAAATTTGTAGAGAAAGAGTTAATTTGGCAACACAGAATGAGTTTGATATACTTGATTACGATAAATTCAGCAAGTTAAGACAGATGTTAGACCGCTAGATAAGCCTCTGTTTAGCTCTAGAAAACTTGTAGTTTCATAGAGCACAACAAATATTCTACAGCCGCAGTGTGCGCAACAAAAGCATCATAGTAGTACCACTGCTGGTTACATAAAAATAAAAGCGCCGCCAATATTACGGTGCTAAACTTACCCTTACACTTAGCCCTGCCCTTGTGTTAATGGTAGGTGCAGAGGTGGAAATGTATGGTGTTACACGTCTTTGATCGAAGAAGAATTTGAGGTTGATTTTTTTGTTCAGTACATAGTCTATAGATGGCTGTATGGTTACTACACGTTGGCCACCTGTACCGTAAGCGTTTTGCTGGTCAAGGCGGCTATTACTGGTAGCATCGTTACGCACACCTACATCTAGTTTAAAGCTTAGGTCGTTATCTAGCTTGGTGTTTTTCATAAATGGCAGCTTAAATGGTAAGCGCAGGCCTTTTATTCTATAACCACCACCTATTACAATTTCACTACTATTGGTTTCGCTTAGCTGATAGTCAACAAGGCTTAAACTTAGTTGGCGGCTTTTGTTGTACATAAACTTAATGTTCAGCTGCTTGGTGGTGGTAATATCTATACCTACTAGCGGGCCAAATTCTTCCTTAATGGTAATATTTGGCAATAGGAAGAAAGGTATGTAGTTACCACTAACCGTATCTATAAACTGCGGCGCACCAAGGTGCAAAGGATCGAAATAGTTTAAAGCACTGGTGTAGCTGTTCATGCTTAACTCGCCTTTGTAGCTGTGCGTTAAAGTAATGCTGGTAAAGGTTTTAGACAATGATGGCAACTTAGATAAACCTGTGTAGGTTAAGCGCCAATTTGGTTTTGGTAAAATGCTTCTAAAAGGATTCTTTTTAATGCTACCATTATCTTGGCTGATTAAGCCAATAGTATTAGGGTCTTTGCCTGTGTAAGCGGCTAAAAACGCAGGTATTAATACATCTTGCGAGTAACGGCCATAACCTTTGGCATAACCATCTGCACCTACTGCACCTGTGTAATAAGGGTTAGCAGCAGCTACTCGGTTAGAGATAATTAAACGGTTGTTTTCAAATTGCTTAAATGTAGCTGATACTTCGTTTGGATTACTGCTTTTAAACAAGGTACCAAATGAAATGTAAGACACGCTGAAACCGCCACTTGCATAAGGGCTTAAGTGTTGTTTTCTACCGCCATTATTGCTGAGGGTATCTTTAAACAATTCAGAATATTCTTTACTAAAGCTCTTGTCTAAATTAAGGTCGATGGTAAATTCTCTAATTGGTTCTAGCTGCGCTGTTAAGCTGAGTGTTTGCTGGAAGTTTTGACGATAAAAATCGTTGAAAGAACTATCACGAGACAACACACCTGCTGCTGCTTTTTGGTTTAGCCACATAGTATCTGGCTGACGACCAAATACATAATCTAAACCAGGTTGGTTAGTCTTAAAGTTTTGACCCAAAATCTGTGTGCTATCCATGTAACCTGGTACACGGCTGCGATAGTTTTCGGTATAGTTAATAGAAGCACGTTTTACCATCGTGATGGCTTTACCTACACCTCTTGCCAAGCCACCCATTTCAACAGGTTCATTGGCTCTTTTTAATCGCTCAGCAGTGCGTAAGTCACGCTTTTGTTGACGCCATTTTTGTAAGGCTTGCTTCTTAGCTTTTCCTACCAATAGCTTACCATCTTTATCATGTATTACTTCGTCTCTTGTTCTAATAGTTAAGCCTAATGCATTTGGTTGTTTAGGATTGGCAATAGCATTTGTTGCAGGCTTGGTATTATTGGCAGCAGGTCTTGGCATTGGCACATTATCTACTGCACGTAACCAACGACTTTTGCTATAAAGCCTTGTAAAATCTAGCTCGGTAGTAAGGTTGTTACGTTGACCATTTTCCAATACATTACCTATACTTATAGCCAAGCGACTAGCAGCTACCCAACTAAACGATGTGCCATAGTTGTAACGAGCAGTAATCCAATCTGTTATTGGCAGTTTGTTAATAGGTAACGTGTAGCTAAAAATAGCTTCTTGGTTATACTGAATATTACGACCGCCTTTAAAGAAATTGTTACGTACTGTATCACGTTTTGCCTTGGTATCAAGTGCACCAAAAGGCTCATCCACAAAAGCATTATTGGTAGCTTTAAAATCGAAGTTTAAGCTACGGCTTAAATCCCAACGTAGATTGTAAAATCTATCGAACCTAAAGTACTTATCGTAAGTGGTATCTACTTTTTCTACCTTGCTAGAAGAGAAATCTGTATTTACCACACGAGGTATGTACTGACCAAATTGTCTATTTACATCGGCTCTAAACGTTAGTAATGATGGCTTTAAGTTAAAGTTGAAATCACGCACTGGTGCAAACCAAGGATTTCTATTTTTAATAAGCTTTTTAAATGGCTCGATATACTTTGTAGGATTGTTGTACGTATAGCCAAGATTACCTCGATACTTATTCATTTCGTTACGTGCAACGGTAGGGTTTATTTGTACCGTTTGGGTAAATGAATAGCTGACATCGAAGTTACTAATGCTTAACAACTTTGGTTTACCCTTAGGCATTACACGTACATTGGTAAAGTTTAAGGTTTTGATGGTTGTTTGGTCAAGCGCTGCATTTTTAATAGAGTCTCTCTCTGCTTGCGATTTAGCTTGGCTTGTTTTGTCTTTAAACAATACGTCTTTATCAAATGGATCGTACTTTGGTGTTCTCACAGTTTTGTTGATACTAGCATAGATAGGTATAGATAAACGTGCTGCTTTAGGTACTAATTTGCCCGCATCTATACTTAAAGCTGCATCAAACTGCGTCATTGTTTCTTGTGCACGTTCACCTATTTTTTGCTCAATGCTACCCCAGCCTGCTGTGTGCATATTGCCAGAAACAGTTAGTCTACCTAAATCTGCCAATTGCATATCTACCCTACCAACGGCTGCATAAGAACCATCTTCATTAGCACTTGATAAGCGCAACTCATTTATCCAAACCTCTGTACTTACTGGTGCGGTATTGCCATCTTTAGCATTTTCTACACCCACAAGCATACCAGTTACTTCACCAAGATTTGGATTACCCAAAACGCTGAAAGTTTTTGTACCAATCAGCTCACGGTAGATGTCTGTCACATTAGTACGAGAGCCATTTCTACGTTGCTTTAGTGTTACTAAATCTTGCAAACTAAAGTCGAGGTTATTATCAGTAGGCCATACTTTTTCAGCATCGGCTTTAGGATAGAGACCTGGTGGAGTAATTTTTAAAGGAATTTTTATCTCGTAGTAATTGTTCAAGAAGTCTTGGCCAATTCTTACTACCAAGTTTAATTCTTTGTCTTTAACAGGCGTAAACTTAGGTACACTTTCTGCGTGGGCAAACATAGATAGCGTACCGTACTGACGCATATCTAAGTTCATGGTTTTAAATACTGCTCTTGCATCACCATCAGCTAAGTTTCTTACTTGCATACTTAGCGCTTGCTCATTTTGCAACAAATTCACACCATTGTTACTTAACACTTGTACACGCTCAATACCAGGTGGAATAACATAGTTTACAGGCGTTCTGCTACTATTTTCTTCTAGGTTCACAGCCAGTGTATTAAAATAGGTAGTGCTTGTATTTACAGGTGTGTAAGAACCTGTAGTATCTAAATTGTAAGTAAAGCCACGCCATTGGTTACGCACCAAGTCAAGCTTAGCAAAACGTAATACTGTTGAATCTTCAAAATCTGTTAAGTACATTCTTACAAATCGGATAGATTTGAAGTCTGGTATTTGACCAATTTTTCTAGTATAATTCTTTACTGGTACTCTAAACAAATACCAAGTTTCTGCACCAGTAGTACCGTTGGCATAAGTAACGTTTACAACCTTAGAATCGGTGATGTAAGGTGTAACACCAGCAGCCATACCTGGTTTTAAATCAAACTCATATTCATAGTACTCTTCTGTTTCGTTTAATGTATTGTCTCTGTTCAAATCCTCATTATCAGGATATAAAGTAGCCGCAGATGAAAACTGAGAACTTGTGCTTGCCACAGGCGAGTTGCCTTGTGGGTTGTTGTAGTTTTTATATCTACCTAAAATACCAGTATTTGCTGCATCAAAAGCAGGGTCACGGTACCAAGCGTAGTCATCATTTGAAGGATCTTGAATGGCTCTTCTATAAAGTGTTGAGTTAGTACCAAAGTTGGCAGCAATACGGTTTAAATAAGCAGCACGTTTACGCTTTTCGCCTTCGTTATCTAAACCATCATAACCAACATCTTGATAAGCCCTATCATCTACATTATTACTAAATGCCTGCGTAACTTGAATTGGGTTTACAGGCGTTTTACCCCAAGTATTACTGCTATCAACAGCCGCAGGCGATGTTGGTGTGTTTAAACCATTTTCATAAAAGCGCTTACCATCTTTTAAAATGTCTTCGCTTATATTACCTAGGTTAATACGCAATTTACCACCTGTGCTTGTTTGGTTTTTAATAAACGGATCTTGCACCCAAAACTCAATATTCTCAATATTATTGGTTTCAAAATCGGTTTGGTCTATGCTACGCATAATACCGCCCCATCTTGTTTTAGGGTTCTTTAATTTACCATTACCATCTATTTGCGAAGGATTGGTTTCAAAGTTGTAAGGTCCTAAGTCAGTAGGGTAATAAGCAATATCGAAAGTAACTTGCTGTGTATTGGTAATATTGGTTGTTTGCTGAGGAAATAATTCACTTGTGTAAACCAATCTTGTAGTTGGCTTACTCAATTCATTCAAGTCTTTACGTAATGGATTGCTACTGCTATTCTTGTCTTGTAAAGTAGGCTCAATATTGTACCAAGCAAGTTTTGCACGGTTTTTACCATAGTCAATACTATCAGTTAAAGTGGCTTCAGGAAAAGCCGTTGTACCTTGTGGTGTACTTGCTAAAGCCCAAGCTACCAAAGGAAAGCGTAAATCTAAACTACTTCTTGTACCTTCAAAATCATCTACATAAAACAACCCACTACTACCACTGCCTATTTGTGCCGGATGGCCTGGTTTTAGGTAAGCACCTTCAGCATAAGCATTAATGGTACTCATGGTTTTAGTGGTGTAGAATGGTAGTTTATCAAGCAATCTTGTAAGGCCAGGTAAGTCAGATTTATAACTTACATCTGCACTGTACATGGTGTTTCTTATTGGATCTTCACCAATATTTACTTTGGTAAAAAATGGTCGTTCATTCAAGCGCACCATCGATGCACCAAATTGCAACTTCTTGCTCGCATTATAATCTGCTCGTAAGCCTAAGAAGCCACGCTGCTGCAAACCAAATTGCGCATTGTTTTCGTAAGATACATTTACTGGCACACCAGAATTTAAAATAGCTTGGTTTAATATTTTTACTTGCCCCAAGTTGTAATCAATACTATAGTCTACACCTTCTAGTAAGTTTTGCCCGCCAGCAGATACTTTAACCGAACCTTGTGGAATATTAAACGCACCTAAGTAAATTTCACTACCACCACCACTACCCTTTGCCTGCCCTTGCATCACAAAGCGGTTAAGGTTAGCATAGGTTTGTGCAATGGCTTTAATACTATCGTACAATTGTTGGTACACATATTTTTGTTGCAAAGCAGGAAAGCCATTAAAGGCCAATCTTGCTAAGTCGCTACCAAAAGGTTCTAACACCGGAAACACAATTTTACCCTGTTGCGACAAAACAGTATAACCTTCTACATAATCGTAAATACCATCAGGTTGCGGATCGTTGCGGCTATTCAATCTATCTAAGCCCAAAATATTCAACAAGTTTTTACCATCCACACTTGGTGCTGCTTCTGGTAAATATCTTTTTAAACCACCACTTGGTTCTTGGTACAATACATTTAGCTGAAAACCATCTTTGCTTAAACCAAACACATCTAAGCTATACACGTTTTTCATCATCAATTTCCAAATTGGCAATGTAGTGCGTGCAGATGTTGCTTTTAATAATTTTAGGAACAATACCTTTTGTACACCTGATGTGTTCTTGTTGGTGTCTAACGCAACATCTTGGCTGAACTCACCCACTTGGTACACACGACCATTATTGGTATATTGGTAAGCTACTGCCAACACCTCATCTGGCTGTAACTGGCTATTTAATGATATAAAACCTGCCTGCGGATTAAAAGTGTATTCGTTAGTAGTAAGCTTTCTTGCAAAAGTTTTTTCAAAGTCATTTACCGGTGTTAAACCTCTTGCAATTAATCGGCTATTAATTTGTGAAGGATTACGGTTATTAGGGTCACTTGTTAAAAAACTGTACAAGTTATTGGCACCATTTGCAGGTAAAGTGCTAGTGGTTAAAGAACTATTGGCAGGGTTACTCGGCTGATTTTCACCTAAATCCATTAAACCCACAATATCTCTAGCATCAGTAGTAGCACCAGTTCTATTAGTTACCCAAACTTCTATACGTTGTATTTGTACTTGGCTATTTACAAATGGCAACTTAGACATGGTAGTATTGTAGTTGTTTCTAAAATACTGACCCATTAAGAAGTGGCGGTTCTCTTCGTAATCATCCAATTTCTTTTGAAACGTGGTAGACGCTGCACCACCTTTTAAGGTTTGACTTTGCCTTTGGCTACGTTGAGTTGCTATTGCTGCAGTTAAAAATAATTTACCAAATTGCAACTGCGTTTTTAAACCAAATAAATTTTGAGAAGAAGGCACCAAAGTACCTTTTGACTGCCAAGACATATTACCAGCTTCAATGCTTTTTAATATCTCATCGTCTTTGCCTTTGTAATCGAGTTTCAACTGATTTAGATAATCAAAATTGGCTAGCGTATTATAGCTAATTGGCAACTTTAATTTATCGCCAATATTGGCATTAACGTTAAAGTTGGTGTTCATGTTAAAATCAAAACCACCATTTCTTCTTGCTGCTTCAGGCAATGTAGGGTTCAAAGTTTTTTGCCCTTGATAGCCTGCCATAATATCTACCGAACCTTGTGGTTTGATATCTACATTTAAGGCATTATTCTTAGCATTTTTTACACCGCTTTTTAAGCTGTCTAATTTTACACCAGCACCACCCAATAAATCTTTTGCACCAAAAATTCTATCAAACAAACTATTGTAAACCGTGAGTTTTGGTCGTTGTTGTTTTTGATTTAGCTGTGTTAAAGCATTGGCTCGTTCTTTAAAATAAGCCTCTTCGTTAAGCTTGTTTTGTAGGGCATAATATTGTTCAAATGTTAGTGTTGTTGGTTTTCGGTAAATGGTATTACCAATTTTTTCTACAATAACATAAGTATTTGTTACAGGATCGTACTCAATTTTTTGCTTGATTAAAGAGGTGTCTTTAATGTCAAAAGGGTTTCTGTTTTGGTACGTAAAGCGGTCACCACGTCTATCGCTTATAGGAAAGCGCAACGTATCTTTTTTGGTGCCAACAGAATCTTTTTTTTGTGCTTGTACAGGTGCAACAAAAAATAACCACCCAAAAACGGTAGTTAGAAAATAGAATAAATAAGATGGATAATGCTTCAAGAGACAGCTACACTGGTTACGTAAAATTTACTCCAATAAACTATAAATTTTTTAATGCTTGTTTAATCATGTCTTCCAAAGCGATATCAGGATTTGACAATATTACCTTTTTTACTGCATTTTCCGCCATTGGTTTACTAATTCCTAGTGAAACTAAGGCATTTACTGCATCTGCATCTAGTGATTGTATATTTAAACTGGTTAAAGGGCTTTCCATTGCTTGCTTACCCAGTTTATCTCTTAGTTCTACAATCAATCTTTCAGCACTTTTTTTACCTATGCCTTTGATGCCTTCTAGCTGTTTGGTGTTGCCTTGTACAATTGCTTTTACAATCTCATCAGGCCTCATACCAGACAGCATCATTCTTGCGGTAGCTGCACCAACACCAGATACACTTATTAACTGTAAAAAAATATCTTTTTCTGCAACTGTTGCAAAGCCGTACATGGTTTGCCCATTTTCATACAAATGGATATAGGTGTTTAATAAGCCATCCTCTAAGTTAGCAATAGCGCTATACGTATTTAGGCTTATCTGCAAATCGTAGCCTACACCATTTACATCTACCACTACTCTAGCGGGTGTTTTATTTACAAATTTTCCTCTTACAAATGCGATCATAATCAAAACAAAAATAGTGTTTTTGACAATGCAGAATATACTGCTTTTTTATTATTGTACTTGTTTTCTTACATATTTATTTGTTATGGTAGTTTGTATCGAAAAATTGTTTAAAAGTTTACATTTTAGTAATACTAATTATTATTCTGATAGAAACAGTAAATGTTACTAAAGGAACTACTATTTTATTTACTTTCGAGCGTTTTCACACTTTTCTATCAAATAATTTTTAGTATGGTTATAAACTTAAGTGAGCAACATAGTTTGCTAAGCAATTGGGTATCTGAGTTAAGAGATATAAATGTTCAGGGCGATAGATTACGCTTTCGTAGAAACTTAGAACGCATTGGTGAAGTTGCCGCTTATGAAATTAGCAAACAATTACCTACAACTACCGTAGATATTCAAACGCCACTTGGTATTCATAATAGTAAAGTATTGGCTGAACAACCAGTTTTGGCAACCATTTTAAGAGCTGGTTTGCCATTACATAATGGTATGCTCAATTATCTTGACAAAGCTGACAACGCTTTTATTTCTGCCTACAGAAAACATTTTCCTGATGGTAGCTTTGAAATTAGCTTAGAATACATGAGTTGCCCTACTTTAGAAAACCGCATCATTATTATTAGCGACCCAATGTTGGCTACAGGTTCTTCTTTAGTGAAAACCATTCGCTACATGAAAGAAGAAGGCAAGCCAAAAGCTATTCACGTGGTTTGTGCTATTGCTTGTTCAGTAGGTATAGAATATATTAAAAGCCAATGTGGTGAAGATATTACCATTTGGTGTGGCGATATTGACGAAGAAATTACTGCTAAAGGTTATATTGTTCCTGGTCTTGGTGATGCTGGTGATTTAGCATTTGGTACAAAAGTTCAAGCATAATTTGTTAAATTCTTATAGTAATAATTTTTTATTACCGCATTTGCCTTAATTTAGTTGTCTGATATCTTGATATAAATGAGAAGATTAATTACAATTAGCTGTTTTTTATTGATGGGCTTATTGACGTATGCGCAAGATCCACACTTTTCGCAGTTTTTTTCGTCGCCATTAACCTCAAATCCAGCTTTTACAGGCAAGTTTTCAGGATCTTTTAGGGCAGCAGGTAACTATCGTAATCAGTGGCCCACTATTAACAATGCCTACATTACCACAACAGGTTCAGTAGATTTTCATTTAAGAGAAAACCATATTCCTCAAAATGATACTTGGGGCCTTGGTGGTTTGTTTTACAGCGATAATAGTGCAAATGGTGCTGTACGTTTTAATTATGCCACATTATCTACGGCTTATCATAAAGGCTTAGATGAAGAAGGTTATCACCAATTGGGGCTTGGTTTTCAGGTTACTTCTGCAACCATGTCTATCAATACCAATGTGCTGCAGTTTGAGGACCAATTAACAACTAATGGCTTCACAGATGTAACGAAAGAAATTTTTAATGGTGCTACTTTAGCTGCCAATTATGTAGATGTAAATGCAGGTATTTTATACAGTGGTAGCACAACCGATAGAAATAACTTTTACTTTGGTGTGAGTTTATATCATATTAATAGGCCAAAGCAAAGTTTTGTAGGGGGTAATTATGTCCTCAATCCTAGGGCTACTGTACATGCAGGTACTTATTTTCCTTTGGGGACAAATGGTAATACCATTTTACACTTAAGTGGTATGCAAACCTTTCAAGGCGGTGCTTCTGAAACGGTAATTGGTGGTGCGGTTCAATTAGTTGCTAATCCTGAAGAAACAAAACCTACAAGCATTTATGTAGGTAGTTGGATGCGTTTTAAAGATGCTATTATACCCTATGTAGGTTTAGAGTTTGGTGACGTAAGATTAGGCGCTACTTACGATATTAATAGTTCTTCATTAAAAACAGCAAGTGAAAGACAAGGTGGTATCGAAATTTCTTTGGTTTACATCTTTAAAAGAGATACCGATAAAAATATTCCTTGCCCAAGATTTTAATATTAATCAAAATACCAAACATAAAAATAGCCGCTTGATACAAGCGGCTATTTTATTTACTTAATTCATCTGATGTAATTAGTATTCGTCTTCGTTAAACATAAAGTCTTCCTGACTAGGATAGTCTGGCCAAATGTCTTCGATGCTCTCATAAATTTCACCTTCATCATCTAATTCCTGAAGATTTTCAACCACCTCAATAGGTGCGCCACTACGAATAGAGTAATCAATTAACTCATCTTTGGTAGCTGGCCAAGGAGCTTCTTCTAGGTAACTTGCTAATTCTAAAGTCCAAAACATACTTCAAAAATTTGTGCAAATGTAACCGTATATCCGAAACTACCAAATGTAAGTTTTATTACAGCCTTATTAAATTATGAAAGATGTAAAAAAGTTGCCACACTGGTTGTATGTTTACAGCCACTAAGCACCCAATTGCATGTTACAGGCCAATAGTATTACAAAGCAATACGAACAACTACAAGTATTAAAAGGTGTAGATATTAGCGTAGCCAATGGCGAAATTGTATCTATTGTGGGCAGTTCTGGTGCTGGCAAAAGCACCTTGTTGCATATTCTTGGCACATTAGATACGCCTGATAGTGGCAGTATTATTTTAAACCAACAACCTGTACACCTGCTTAAAGGCAGACAATTGGCTGCTTTTAGAAATAAGCACATGGGTTTTGTATTTCAGTTTCACCATTTACTGCCAGAATTTAGTGCACTAGAAAATGTGTGCATACCAGGCTGGATAGCTAACCGCAGCAAACCACAAGTAGAAAAGGAAGCGCTAGAATTATTGAATTTATTGGGCTTAAGCGCTGGGGCGCAAAATAAACCGCAACAACTAAGTGGTGGTGAACAACAACGTGTAGCCGTTGCAAGAGCCTTAATTAACAAGCCATCCATTGTATTTGCAGACGAACCTACAGGCAACCTTGATAGTGCCAATGCAAAAGACTTACATGAATTGTTTGTGCGCTTAAAAAAAGAACTTGGACAAACGTTTTTAATAGTAACGCACAACGAAGAACTAGCCGCCATGAGCGACAGAACCGTACATATGAAAGATGGAAAAATAATTAGCTAATGTGCTGATGTGATAATGGATAACTTAAAAATTCCCTTTAGGGGTTAGGGGTTAACCCTCGGTTTCCAAGCTACTTCTGCTACTTGTAATTCATGCGCAATAAAACGCCCAAGCACAAATAAATAATCGCTTAGTCTATTCAGGTATTTAATTACCAAAGGTTCTACAAACAATTCATGCTCTTGCATGGCAACACAACAACGCTCGGCACGGCGACAAACACAGCGAGTTACGTGTGCAGTGGATACCGCCGCATGACCACCTGGCAATACAAAAAACTTCATTTCTGGCAACACGTCGTTCATGTGGTCTATTTGGTGTTCAAGAAATGTGATGTCGGTTTCCTTAAGGTCAGGAATTTTCATCAAAGGCTCTTTATCTGGGTCGCAAGCCAATGATGAACCGATTGTAAACAACCTATCTTGGATTTCTTTTAAAGTAGCGTTAGATGGTGCATAGTTAAAATGGTCGCCCAGTAAGCCAATGTACGAGTTCAACTCATCGATAGTACCATAAGCATCTATACGAATATGACTCTTGGGTACTTTGGTACCGCCAATGAGTGAGGTTTTGCCTAAATCGCCAGTTTTGGTATATATTTTTAACGCCATTGCTTTATTTGAGATTAGTGATGTATAACGTGAAATGTAAAGAGACAACAAGATTACTAAGGATTGGTTCAGTTAGCCCCATTTAATAGCTGTAAAAAATTATTCACAAACGAACAAGTTGATTTTATGTAATACCATTTTTGTTTTAATATTGTAGAAAAGAACATTACTGTATCAAAATCATTCAATCACACTTTAAAACAAAACAATTATGGCAGTAAAGTACAAAGTAATTAAGAAAGCTGAGCCTGGCGTTAAAGGCGGTGGTAATAGCAAATACTATGCAGCACCTGTAGTGCAGGGTGAACGCAGCCTTGAACAAATAACAAAAAGTATAGAAAAGATAAGTACTGTAAGCGGTGCAGATATACGTGCTGTATTGTATGCCATGGTAGATGTAATTACTGACGACCTATCCAATGGGCTAATAGTACGCATTGGCGATTTGGGTAGCTTGCGCCTAAGCCTTAGCAGCGAAGGCTTTGCTAAAGAAGCAGATGTAACGGCAAAAGCCATTAAAAACAGTAAAATACTATTTACACCGGGTACAAAATTAAAGGACATGCAGAAGAACCTAAAGTTTGAAAAAGAGCAATAAAAAATACCAACCTAGGGCTTTAGAATTTCCTACCTAGGAAAAAAAATTAGCAAGCTAGGAAAATACATTTTCCTAGCTTGGAAAATAAATTCCCTAGGCAGGAAATTTTTAGGGTGTAATTAGGTCTTTGTTTTTAGTTTGTGAAAGGAACACCAACAAAAACGAAAAAAAATTACGAAACTACAAGTTTCATAGGGCAGAGCATTTTAAGACAACAGAAATAACTAAGAATGAATACACTTTCGTTTGCCATATTACCAACTGACGAATCTCAAGACCATGAGGTCAGAATTATTGTTGACAATTCTGACATTCTTGGGAAAGACCATTTGGGAATAGAGCCGCCAGATTTTTTTAGACAAAACAACCTATTGTCTAACGGACAAATATTAATAGGAAGATGCTCTTGTGGCGTTGTAGGTTGCAATGATTATTGGGTTGACATGAATGTTTCTAATGATAAAGTCACTTGGACAAATAATAACGGACTTAATTTAGAATTTAATAAATCAGCTTATGAAAAAACAATTTCAAATGCAAAAGTTGACCATAGT
Source organism: Parasediminibacterium sp. HNIBRBA5674 (assembly GCF_056745525.1). NCBI lineage: Bacteria > Pseudomonadati > Bacteroidota > Chitinophagia > Chitinophagales > Chitinophagaceae > Parasediminibacterium > Parasediminibacterium sp. HNIBRBA5674. The sequence goes on from NZ_JBQWIE010000024.1 coordinate 55,221, forward strand.
TGGGAGAACAAAGAAAGACGAGTTGAAAGACTAACTGCTGCTGTATTGAAAAACACCAAGACTATAGACAACTATAAATTTAACTGGACCTCATCAAGAATAAAAGAAAATACAATCATTATAAGTTATAGTAAAGCCGAAAAGCAAAAACTATTTGAATTTAATTGGGACGGTCAAATGGACCAAGATGCAGTTAACGGAGCAAACAATTTTCTGACAAACGAACAAATAAAAATCGCCAAATAACACTAACTGTTTGAAATACCCAACTATTCTTTCACCTTAGTATTTTCACCAACTACTTAACCTGCTGCACTTTGCGTAAGGGATGGCAGTGGATAGCCCACAGTACTGCGAAGCAGTGCGAGGTCTCGATAGCTATCGGGAGGGAACGAACAGCCCGACCCGCCACAAGCGGGAACGCCATAACAATTTGTGATTTGAGATGTGAGATCTTTATCACGTCCTGAAAAAAGTTTACAGATTATTTGTTTAATACTGTATTAAGTTTACTGTTTGTGTTTACGCCTAGATTTGGTTTACTACAGTAGTTTTTTTCTGATAATAGTTCTTCCATAGTTTTTCTGTTTTAATGAGGTTACTAGTTTGATGTATTTGATTAGGCGTTAAGTTGCCGAAGCTCATATATGGTCTTTCGTTGTTGTAGAGTTTTACAGCTTTTTTTAAATAGAGCTTTAGCATTGGGTGTTGTAGAACAATACCTATGGTGTGGCTATTAGGTTTTAATAGAAGACTCTCGCACTATTAATGTTGAGGGAAATACACTGTCAATAGGTTGTACACCTCTTTTCTTCTTTTCTAACTGCTGAAATAAGGTAGCCGCAGCAGCTTTACCTATCTCAAAAGCAGGCTGTGTAACGGTGGTTAATGCAGGTACTAAAAACGAAGCAGCATCCATATTGCTAAAGCTTACAAATTTTAGTTGCTCAGGCATTTTAATACCAAGATCTTTACACACTTTATAGGGGTACAAAGACAGGGTTTCTACAGATGAGAAAATACCATCGGGTCTGTCTTTACTTTTTAAAATGTCTACCAAAGTAGGCTCTACTACAGCATCATCGTTTAGCTCAAGTACCCAACTGTCTTCTATGGGTAAATGGTAATCTTTACAAGCTTGTACAAAGCCTTTTCTACGGTACTTAGTATTGGTTTGGTGCAAAAAGCGTGTAATGTGCAATGGCTTTTTACAGCCTTGTTCTATCAAGTGTACGGTAGCTTTATAGCCGCTATTATAGTCGTCTGTGGTAATTTTTGTGGTTGAAAACGATTCACCAATTCTATCAAAAAATATTACCTGAATACTAGCTTGTATCAATTCTTCTATATGTGCGTGGTCTTTGGTATTAGAGGCAATACTTAAAATAACACCATCTACCCTACCGCTTTGCAAGTGGCGTAAAATAGATTTCTCTTTGTCGTAGTCATCGTGGGTAAGGTAAATGAGCGCATGGTAGTTGTTTTCTTGCGCCACTACTTCTATACCGCTAAATACTTTTGCAAAGAAATTATTAGATACCTCAGGTACTACAATGCCAATGGTTTTGGTTTTGTTTTTGCGTAAGCTACCTGCGTATGGATGTGGTTGGTAATTGAGCTTTTCGGCTAGTGCTTTTACCTTATCTATGGTTGCTTTACTAATCTCATGGCTGTCTCTTAAAGCACGAGATACCGTTGAAGCAGAAATATTTAACTCTCTAGCAAGCCCTTTAATATCAATCTTCGCCATAATCGTTAAGTCTATGCCTTCAAAGTAACGATATTGCTACTACATATTTTCAAACTAAGGGTTAAAAAAGTAGAATTGTGTTTAAATTTAGATAAATTATAAACCGAAAACGTTTCCGCAAAAAAGTTATTCACTACCATTTATTTTAATCAACTTACGCCGCAATTGCTTGATACAGGCTTGGTTCAGGCGTGTGCAAATTATCTTAACTAAAATACTTTCTAATGAGTGCTACTTCTCTAAAAACCTTGCACAGCGTACATTATAACGACGCCAAACATTATACTACACAACAATTAAGAGAACAATTTTTATTAAGCGGTTTAGAAAATGACGGCGCTATTGAGCTTACCTATATGCACTACGACCGTATGGTGGCTGGTATAGCAAAACCTACTAGCAGTGTACTGAGCTTACCTACTTATGTAAACCTAAAAAGTGACTATTTTTTAGAAAGAAGAGAAATAGGTATTATTAATACTGGTAGCGGTAAAGGCACTGTAACGGCTGATGGCGCTAGCTATAGCCTAAGCAAGCACGACTGCCTATACATAGGTAAAGGTGTAAAAGAAGTAACATTTGCAAGCGACAATGCTAGCGAGCCTGCTATCTTCTTCTTACTATCTACACCGGCACACCAAACCTACCCTACTACTTTAATGACCATAGCAGAAAGCACGGTACTAGAGCTTGGCGCTAAAGAAACTTGTAACGAAAGAAGTTTGTGTAAATACATACACAATGATGGTATACAAAGTTGCCAACTAGTAATGGGCATTACCATGATAAAAAGCGGTAGCGTATGGAACAGCGTACCACCACACACACACGATAGACGCAGCGAGGTATATTTTTACTTTGACGTAAAAGAAGACCAACGTGTGTTTCATATGATGGGTGAACCACAAGAAACAAGACACTTAATTGTGGCTAACAACGAAGCAATTGTATCGGCTAGTTGGGGTGTGCATTTTGGTTGTGGTACAGGTAACTACAGCTTTATATGGGCTATGGCAGGTGAAAACAAAGAATTTACCGACATGGATCCTACACCAATAGCGACGTTGAAATAGTAAGTTGGCTCGCAGATAACGCAGATGACGCTGAACTTAAAATAAACTACAGCTATTAACTGCTTTAAATGCTGACAATAAAAAACAATAGTACTTAACACTTCTCAATTATTTCTGTGCTATCAGCGAAATCAGCGAAAAACAAAACATACAGGGATGAATATTTTAGAAACATTTAGCCTAAAGGGCAAAGTAATAGTAGTAACAGGCGGTACAGGTATTTTAGGTGGTGCATTTATAGATGCCATTGTAGAAGCTGGTGGTACTGTAGGTATTTTGGGTAGAAAAAAAGAAGTGGCGGAAGAACGTGCTGCTGCCATAAACGCTGCTGGTGGTAAGGCATTGGCTTTAGTGGCTGATGTACTAGACGAGGCACAACTACGTGTATGTAAGCAACAAATGCTAGATGCATTTGGCAAAATAGATGGTCTTGTAAATGCAGCAGGTGGTAATATGCCTGATGGTGTATTGCAACCAACAGATGATGTATTTAACATGAGCATAGAAGGTATGCGCAGAACCACTGACATTAACCTTTGGGGCACTATTATACCTACACAAGTATTTGGTGACGCTATTGCTAAAACTGGCAATGGTAGCATTGTGAATATCTCATCAATGAATTCAAAAAGAGCGATTACCAAAGTATTGGGTTACAATATGGGTAAAGCTGCGGTAGACTGTTACAATCAGTGGTTTGCAGTAGAAATGGCTAATAGATATGGTGATAAAATTAGAATGAATGCATTGGCACCAGGCTTTTTCTTAACCGAGCAAAACCGTTATTTATTAACCAAGAAAGAAGGTGGCTACACAGAACGTGGTGAATTGGTAATTAAACAAACACCCTTTAAACGTTTTGGTAATCCTGATGAATTACAAGGTGCTATTGTATGGCTACTAAGCGATGCAAGCAAGTTTGTAACAGGTGCGATGATTTGTGTAGATGGTGGTTTCTCAATATTTGGTGGGGTTTAAGAAGTGAGCGGTGAAACGTGAAAAGGAAAAGTGGCGTTACTGACTACAATACATTTTAAACCATAAATTCCAAATTATAAATCCAAAGTTGCTATATGAAAGAGGTAAACGAAACAATAGGAAAATATAGGTGGACGATTTGTTCATTGGTATTTTTAGCCACTACTATCAACTACCTAGATAGGGCTGTTATTTCATTATTAAAACCCTATTTAACCAAAGAGTTCCATTGGAATGCTGGTGACTATGCTGATATTGAGATAGCCTTCAAGCTTTCTTATGCTATTGGCTTAATGGGTGCTGGCCGTGTGGTAGATAGATTAGGTACTAAAATTGGTTATGGTTTAGCTACTTTTTTGTGGAGTCTTGCGGCTGTAGGTCATGCTATTGTGAAAAGTACATTAGGCTTTGGTATTGCTCGTGCATTTTTAGGTGTAACAGAAGCTGGTAATTTTCCTGCGGCTATTAAAACCACAGCAGAATGGTTCCCTAAAAAAGAACGTGCATTTGCAACAGGTATTTTTAACTCTGGTGCCAATATTGGTGCTATTGTAGCCCCTTTAACTGTACCATTAATTGCTGAAAGTTTAGGCTGGCAAGCGGCATTTTTAATTACTGGTTCTATTGGTTTTATTTGGTTAATACTGTGGTTTGTAGTGTACGATGTACCTGCTAAACACAAAAGTGTAAAACAAGCTGAACTTGACTATATTAACAGTGATGTTGAAGACCAAAATTTAGCAGTAGATACCACCCCCATTTCTTGGGGCAAATTGCTAAGCTTTAAACAAACCTGGGCATTTGTACTAGGTAAATTTTTAACTGACCCTATTTGGTGGTTCTATCTTTTCTGGTTACCAGATTTCTTAGGCAAACAATATGGCTTAGCAGGTACACAAGTAAGCTTACCGGTGGCAATTGTTTACATTATGTCTAGCGTAGGTAGTATTGGTGGTGGTTGGTTACCATTAAGCCTTATCAACAAAGGTATGGTATCGTTTAAAGCTCGTAAAACATCTATGCTTATTTATGCATTCTGTGTATTACCAATTGTATTTGCGCAAATACTAGGTAACATGAACATGTGGTTTGCCATTATAGTAATAGGTATTGCAGCAGCAGCACACCAAGCTTGGAGTGCCAATATTTTCACAACCGTATCAGATATGTTTCCTAAGCGTACCATTGGTTCTGTAACAGGTTTAGGTGGTATGGCTGGTGGTTTAGGCGGTATTATATTATCTGCCTTAGTACAAAAAAGAATGTTTGTGTACTACGAAAGCATGAACCAAATACAAACCGCTTACTACATTATGTTCTTTATATGTGGTGGTGCTTATTTATTGGGTTGGTTAATTATGCATTTACTAGTGCCAAAAATGAAAATGGTAGAAGTTTAAAGACAATCATACAATTTGTATAAAGCCTTTGTTACGCTTGTAACAAAGGCTTTTTTATTTGTAAAAACCAAAGTGGTATTTTTTGGCGACTCTATTACACAGCAAGGCGCTAGTAAAAACGGCTATATACCTAAAATGGATAGCTTGATAAAACTACAAGGCTTGGGTGATAATTATGAACTTGTAGGTGCTGGTGTAAGTGGTAATAGAGTGTACGACTTATACCTACGCATAGAAGAAGATGTGCTAGCTAAAAAACCTGATGTGGTAGTGATATACATAGGCATTAACGATGTATGGCACAAAACCACTACAGGCACTGGTACAGAACCTAAAAAATATGAACAGTTTTACAGAGCCATTATTAAGAAACTACAAGCTCAAAACATCAAAGTAATACTGTGCACACCAACTGTTATTGGCGAACGAAACGATGTGACCAACTTACAAGATGGTGACTTAAATTTTTACAGCAAAATGGTACGCAATATGGCGCAAAGTTTATCGCTACCTGTGTGTGACTTGCGTGTAGCATTTGCAGATTATTTAAAAGCTAATAATCCTCAAAATTTAGATAAAGGGATATTGACTGTAGATGGTGTACACCTTACAAGTGCAGGCAACTTACTAGTAGCAAGCGAGATGTGGAAAACCATTTATGCAGCAACTAAATAATTGATACCGTTTGATGTTTGTTACATCACAAAAAATACTTTCTATTTGTAAGTAATTAAATCCTAACTAACATGCTAGACAACTTATTAGACTTAGTAAAACAACATGCAGGTGATGCAATCATAAACAACCCTGCTATACCAAATGAGCGTAACGATGAAGCCATTTCATCTGCTACTTCATCTATTTTTGATGGCTTAAAAAATGCAGTAGGTAATGGCAACGTTGGCGATATTATGAGCCTGTTTAATGGCGGCAATATTGCTAATAGTGGCATTTTACAAAATATTCAAGGTGGCTTTGTGGGCGACTTGATGAGCAAATTCGGTGTAGACCCAAGCACTGCTACTAATATTGCTAGTAACTTAATACCAACTGTGCTACAAAAATTTGTAAACAAAACAAACGACCCTAATGATAGCAGCTTCGACTTGCAAGGCATACTAAGCAATGTTGGTGGCGGCAACTTAGACGTTCAAAGCTTAATTGGTCGGTTTACAGGTGGCCAACAAGGTGGTGGCGGTATTATGGATACCTTAAAAGGTTTTGGCTTGTTTGGCAATTAATACCAGTTATATAATTTATAAACCAAGGGCTTCAACAATGTTGAAGCCCTTGGTTGTTTTATGCTTTTTTCTTCTTTAAAATAAGTGCACTTATTAACGTGATAATAATACCAAGCGGTAGTATTTCTGTATGAGTCATAAAAATACGGTATAGCGGATTTTTGTACTGCACTTTAAAGTCATTCATTTCGGTAGTTGTTTTGGCAAGTTCTGCAGCTGTTACGCCTTTAGCTTTAGCCGCTTCAATCATTTTAACAGCGTATTTATCGCCAAAGTCTGGAAAGAAGAAGTGATAATCTATTTCCCATGCCAACACATAAATAGTTGAACCAATTAGCACAATCAGCATACCTATTTGAAAAGCTTTACCAAAACTGATAATACCATCGTTGTATTTGTTTCTATAATTTCTAATGCCAATAAAAGCCATTGAAAAAGCAACAATCATGGCCGTGAAGCCATAAATCATGCCTTCAGTCATGTTTTCATTTAGATTGTTGCAATAAGTAGACGTGGTTACTACCATTACAGCACTTACAATAAGGCCAGCAATTAAGCCATAAATAATGACGATTTTTTTCATGTGGTTAGTTTGGTTTTATATTGTTTGATGGTGTAAAACTGTGGCATTTACTATTAGCTGCCAGCAACTTTAGGCTGATTCTTGTAGCAAAAGCCATAATTCATACTAAAGTTGTAGTGGTTTACGATATAATGCCTAGCCTTTTGGCTTTTTCTATGGCCTGTGTGCGTCGTTTTACATCTAATTTATCGTACAGTTTAGATACATGTGTTTTTACAGTAGCCAAAGAAATATACAATTGGTCACCTATTTCTTGATTGCTTAAGCCAGTAGCCAACATGTTTAGCACTTCTATTTCTCGTTTACTTAGGCCAAGTTTTTCTATTTCTAAAGTGTTGATTACAACATCAGTAATATTATTTTTTAAGACTTCTTTTTCTACAATAATGGTTTTAGGTTGTATTAATTTAATGGCTAACCAAATACCTAATGCGGTAAATAATAAAGCAATAATACCTGCATAGGTTTCAAACGATTGATTGTAAATAATGTATTTCACCTCTAGCCATTTTAGTAGCAACAGCGATACAGCCAATGCACAACCGTATAGTAGTGTGGATTTATGTTTTTGAAAAATAGCCAGCATATTGTTTGAGCGAATGTTTGTTTTGGTAAAATAAAAATAAACAAACTATTGGCACGGTGTAAAAAGATTGGCCAAACACAAAAAGCAACCAACTAGCCTATTTATTTTCTCGACTTCTGCAAAACATGATTGATATCATTTTCTCAACGTTTGCTTTAATACACTTTTGCATTAATCGTTTTAAAATCCAATCCTACCGTTTATTTAAGTCAAAACAAGTTCACATGATTTCACCAACCTTGCACACATTTCACATCCCAGTAATGGGCTTAGGATTTACCATTGATACGCCTATAAAAGTAGCCCGTTTTGGTATCTCATCTGTTATGTCTATTGTAGAAGATGAGTTAACAGAACAAATGCGTGCATTTTACAGTAAACAATACCAATTGCCTTACGAACCAATTAGTGCCGTAGAAGATGATTATAGAGCTAAAAGAGTAACAGCATATCTAAACATGGTGAAGCACATTGTAGATGCACAAGTAACTGCATTAAAAGCCTTACCATTTGAATCTGGCACAGAAATCACCAAGTATTTTGAACTATTACCTAATCATTTGCCCATAAAACAGACCTACTTGCAAATGTTGGCTACCAATAATTCGCTAGACCAACAAGCCCTGCAAGAAGAACTACGAGCAGCCATTGTACCCGGTGCGCTAGATGTGAACTTAATGAGCAAAGTAGATAAAAACAACTATAGCAGCACAGGTGAATTATTACCTGCTGAATATTCAGATGCATTGGCGGGGTTACGTGGTTTTGCCAATAGTAACTTAGAGTCATCCATCGTTTTCTCAGCTGGCTACAACCCTAGGTTATATGCTTATATAGATAAGTTTAACGACTTTTTTCCAGATGCAAATGGAGTGGCAAAAAAGAAAGTGATTTTAAAAGTAAGTGATTACCGTTCTGCCTTAACCCAAGGTAAAATATTGGCTAAAAAAGGCATTTGGGTATCTGAATTTAGAATTGAATCTGGCTTAAACTGTGGTGGCCACGCATTTGCAACAGATGGTTTATTACTTGGTCCTATTTTAGAAGAATTTAAGCAAAACAAAGCTGCATTAGAAACTGAATTATTTACCATGTGCAACCAAGCTTTAGCCGCTAAAGAGCAGCCATTATTTGCAACTGCACCAGCGCTACGCATTACCGTACAAGGTGGTATTGGCACAGCCAATGAAGACCAATTTTTACTAGAACATTATCAGGCTAATAGCACAGGTTGGGGCAGCCCATTTTTACTAGTACCAGAAGCAACCAGTGTAGATAATGAAACGCTGCAAAACCTTGCTACTGCTAAGCCAGAAGATTATTACTTAAGCAATATATCGCCATTGGGTGTACCGTTTAATAGCTTTAGAAAAGCATCATCTGAAATACAACGTGTACAACGCATAGCAGATGGTAGACCAGGTAGCCCATGCACTAAAAAATATTTAATAGCTAATACTGAATTTTCTGAACAACCTATTTGTACTGCCTCGAGAAAGTACCAACACTTAAAAATAAATCAGTTGATAAGTGACGCACCTGCTGGCACTACTATTAACGAAACCATAGCTAAAGCAGTTGGGCATATTGTAGAGAAAGATTGCCTTTGTGAAGGCTTGGGTACATCAGCCTTATTGTGCCACGATATTGAACCATTGCGTAAAGTAAGTAAAGCGGTGCTTATTTGCCCTGGACCAAATTTGGCTTACTTCTCAGGCATTTTTTCATTAAAGCAAATGGTAGATTTCATTTATGGCAGAATTGATATTTTAAACTCAGTGTATCGCCCAAATATGTTTGTAAATGAGCTAAACTTGTATGTGTCTTATTTGAAAAAAGAGATAGACAAAAGCTACGCAAATATTACTACAGCGAAAACTAGACAGCTAAAAACTTTTAGAGAAAATTTATTAAAAGGCATTAATTACTACCAAGATTTAACGCAATACTTTAAACAAGAAAGTGCCAAATACGTTCTAGATATGCGTGAACAATTAATAGAAGTAGAAGCTTTGCTTAAAGAATTGTCTATACCTGGCGAAATAGTACAACCTGCACTTGTAGCCGTTGGCTAATATTTTAAACATTGGTAAGTGAATGATTGTTGCTAAATTGGTGCTTTAACCGCCATCAATGAACCAACAATCATACACTAAGCCATATTATTTCTTCTTTTTAGTTTTACCTTATGGCATCAGCATTGGCTTTGCCACTGTAGTATTGCCTTATTTACTTACACAAAAAGGTTTTACTGTAGCACAATCAGCTAGTATTGTAGCTATTGGTGTATCATCAAATATTTGGCGCTTTTTATGGGGGCCAATTGCAGACATTACTTTAAGCTTACGCAAATGGTATTGGATTGGCGTTTCGGCCTGTACAGCAACCTTGCTGCTATTGTGTTTTATACCTTACGATACCAAACAAATACCTCTATTAACAGCCATTGTTTTTCTATCGCAAGTAGCGGCAACATTTGTAGTGCTACCCCTTGGTGGGTTAATGGCAGTACGTGTAGAACCAAGTAAAAAAGGTAGAGCTGGTGGTTGGTATCAAGCAGGTAACTTAGGTGGTGTGGGTTTAGGTGGTGGTGCAGGTTTGTGGCTTGCCAATAATTATAATCTAACAGTGGTAGGTATTGTACTGTGTTTGTTATGCATTGCGGTAGCATTGGTAATTACACAAGTAGCCGATGTAAAAAGTGAAAGCAGCTCTACCCTTAAAATAGAAATTGGTGTTATGGGTAGAGAATTGCTACGCATGATAAAAGTACCAATACTGCTGTTTGTACTATTACTTATTTGTATGCCAATAGGCACTGCAGGCATAGCCAATTTATGGTCTGCCGTAGCAGATGACTGGCACGCAGGCCCTAATACCATTGCATTAGTAACAGGTGCACTTAGTGGCATTGTTAGTGCATTGGGCTGTGTAGCAGGTGGCTGGATAGCCGACAAATGGGGCATTTGGTGGGCATATTTAGGTTCAGGCACTGTGTTTGCCTTAATTACACTGGCCATGGCAGCACTACCTTATGTGCCTGCTGTATATATTGGTGGTGTACTAACTTATGCCTTTTTGTATGGCCTAATTAATGCCGCATTTTCTGCGGTGGCTTTGTATGCTACTGGCACCAAACTAGCAGCTACCAAATACGCTATGATTTCATCATTAGCCAATATACCTGTGGTGTACATGATAGATGTAGACGGTTGGGTACACGATAAATACGGTAGCAAATACATGCTTATGGTAGAAGCTGTAGTGGCTTTAGTATTTGTGGCAGTTGCATTTTTGGTATTGCAAAGTTTGTTTGCAAAAAAATTAGTGCCTAAAACAATTGAGTAAGAAAAGAATATTACAAAGCAAAAACGCCGTTATCGTTTATAAACGATAACGGCGTTTTTGCTAAATTGAATTGTTGTTTTATAACTTATTCTACAATAACTGTTTTAATTACTTTAAAATCAGAAGCATTGGTAAATAAGACTTGGTAAACACCTTTTGCTAAGCCATTAGTAGAAACTGTATAGGTTGTATTATTACCTGTATGTGCAATTTCTTTATTGGCTACTTGCTGACCAAGCTGGTTGTATAAATTAATATAGTAAGTACCCCTAGCTGTATTTTCTACAAGTAGTTGCACTTTACCATTTAGTATTGGGTTGCTAACAACAGTAATATTCTGACTATTATCAGTGCCAAATTTCACTACTACACTTTGGCTAAACTGAGCACTACCATCGTTATCTACAGACTTAATACGATAATAATTATTGCCACTAAAAGGTGATAAATCTAACCAAGAATAATTATTTGCTTTTATTGCAGCTACTTCACCAACTTTTACATAATTAATACCATCGGCAGATTTTTCTACTTCGTATTGTTTAACGTTAATTTCATTTAATACAGACCAATCAACAGATACGCTAGCATTCTTTTTACTAGCCGTAATATTGGTAACAGAAACAGGTAAAGTTGCAGTAATTGAGAAATTACTATTAGAAATATCAAAGAAGATATTGTCTACCGCTTGTACTTTAATACGTGCTGTTGTAGTAGAAGATGTTAAAGCAGGAAAAGTAATTAGCTCAGAGCCATCATTTGGTGTAGATGCAGCTAAAGTATAAGGAAAAGTTTGACCACCATCTACTGATAGTAAGATACTAACATTAGCACAGCTAACAGGTGCAGCAGTTGTGTTATTAACGCTCCAAGTAATGGTTTGACTAGAACCAGATGTGTAATTACCCGATAAGTTTGTTGTTTCTAAAAAAGGACCAGAATTACCATCTACCGTAACTGTAACAGTGCCAGTATTTACACCATTCACATTATCTCTTACTGTAAATCTATGTGTGGTTACTATACCAACAGATGGTAATTTATCACCTCTTGCATAGTTGCTACCATCTAAAATGGCTGACAGTCTTGGATAATATCTTGTGCTAGAGCTTACTGGCTGATAACTTCTAAAAAAAGGTGGTAAGGTTGTATTGGCAAATGTTGAAGGCACAGGTGTAGCTATGCCAATGTTTGTTCCTTCCCAAGAATAAGATAATACGTCACTAGCATTCACATCAGATGCAGTACCTGTTAAAAAGAAAGGTGTTGATTTAGGTATGGTTTTATCTGCTGTAATGGATGTAATTACTGGTGGTGTGTTACCTGTAGAAACCGTAGTGTATACGCTAGGTATGGTCGTCATGAAATTAACTGCCTGGCTGTAGCTTACTGCATGAAAATTTAAAAAAGGCAAGTAGGTATTTTCATAATCATCATTGCCTGTATTGTCACTACAAGTATACCCATAGCTCATAATAGTTGTACCAGAACCAACCTCAACAGATGTTGAAGGCTCTCTAGTTGTACAAACAGGTATTGAGCTATTGAAAGAGTGACTCATTGAGAATTGATGACCTACTTCATGTGCAATTGTTTGATCGTCAAACACAGGTGCAAACGTATTATCTACAGCCACTTGCGTTGCATTTTGCGCTTTTTGTCCGGTACTGCCTACACTTGAAGAAGCCGCCAAGCCACCCGATGAACTATTAGGTGTAGAAGTGCCTAGTACAAATGCCAAATCATAATTAGCGTCACCAATAATATTATCAACAAAAGTTTGATTTTGGATAATTAAATCGTTGGTATTAGCATTGGCAAATGGTGTACCAACCGTTGTTGCAATAAGATTTGTGCTACTTACTAAAGTAAAAGTAATAGAAAGCTCAGATCGATACACAGCAACCAATCTGTTAACAAAAGCTACAATTGATGAAAACGTGGTAGTTGTGTTACCTGAGCCTTTGAGTGTGTTATATTCTGCAGTAGCAGAAACGGCCAGCTTAAAGTTTCTTAAAGCACCACCAGTAGTTGTTAAATTTTGTGTACCCAAAGTAGTTTTAGTATCACCAAGCACAGTAACACTTGAAGTGATAGGCATTAGCGTACCACACTTGTTACTCATATTAGGTCTACCAAGTTTTGTTGCTTTACTACCAAAATAGCTGATGATATTATTATCAGCAGCATTTGAAGTTGCCCTCTGAAAATAGATAGCATCTTTTCCAGAACTAGTTACGATTGCATCAAATCCAATTGAGGCAAAACTTATTCTTATTGTTGAACCGCTACTTTTACTTTTTCCCGCATAAGTTTTAAAATCTGGAAATTGTGCAGCGATTTCTGGTGAAAGAATAGAAGATTCAAAAATTTGAAAGATTTCTGTAGAACCATCAGGAAAAGGAACTGTAATAACTATTGGCGATATGGATTCGTTGTAGCTGAATTCTAAAGGTGATTTCGAAATATATTCTTTAAGACCAGATTCGTCTAGTTTATAGACATTATAGCTTTTTAAACCACTTTCAATTTTGTATTTGCCTGTTGGAGCTGTTTTGGTAAAAAAGTTCTTTTGCGCTTGACTTAGGAATGCAAAAAATAGGAAGCAAAAAACACTAATTGTTTTTTTTGAGTAAGCATTTAATCTCATTTGTATAAGTTTTGGGTTATTCGATGTTGTAAAACTTATGTCTAGCAAATAAGGTGTAATTTTTTCTACAAGCTAAGCAAAAATAATACTGAACGAAAGTATACAAGCGCCTTTAAATAATCAAAAGAAAAATCTTATACAGTTTTAACGTAAAAAACCTGTCTACAAGAATGTATAACAGGTATTAATTTTTAAGTGATTCGTTTAATAACCAATAAAAATGCTTTCGAGAATTTTTAAGCTCGCTTAATAATATTTAACAAGATGGCAATTACGGCTATTACTAATAATATGTGTATAATACCGCCAACGTTGTAAACGAAAAAACCAAGTAACCAACCTATTACTAAAATAACGGCTACTAAATACAATAAACTTCTCATGATATATATTTTTACTAATAAAGATTAATAACCGTGCCACAATTTGTTTTAACAAAAAATATTGATAATTATATTAATGCTAAACAGACCCATCGTGAATGGTATTTACGAAAACGTTTCCTTAACTCAATCTTGCTTTTTTGCTTATAAACAATTCTCTTTACTGAATCTAAATTTTTCTCTTTAAAAAGCTAATAATATGAGCAATCATCAAATGATACAAACCATGCGTTGGTATGGACCGAATGACCCAGTTAGTCTTTCAGATATTCGTCAAGCAGGCTGCACAGGTGTGGTTACAGCTTTACACCACATTAAAAATGGTGAGTTATGGACCGTTGAAGAAATTACAAAACGCAAAACAGAGGTTGAAGCTGCAGGCTTAACTTGGGATGTTGTAGAAAGTGTGCCAGTACACGAAGCCATTAAAACACAGTTAACCAATTTTGAAACATATATCGCTAACTATCAGCAATCGCTTAAAAATTTAAGTGCTTGTGGTATTCACATTGTTACGTACAACTTTATGCCTGTGCTAGATTGGACGAGAACTGACCTTGCCTACACAGTAGAAGATGGCAGTAAAGCCCTTCGTTTTGAGAAAGCAGCTTTTGTAGCTTTTGATGTATTTATTTTAAAAAGAAAAGGCGCTGAAAAAGATTATACAGTAGAAGAATTAAGCAGAGCTGAAGCCAAGTTTAATACCATGAGCGATGACGAAAAATTATTGCTACAACGTAATATTATTGCAGGCTTACCTGGTAGTGAGGAAAGCTTTACGATAGAACAATTTCAGCAGGCATTAGATGCTTATCAAGATATTGATGCGAATAAATTACGTGCTAACTTAATTTACTTTTTACAACAAATAGTACCTGTAGCAGATGAAGCAAATGTGAAAATGGTAATTCATCCAGACGACCCACCATATAGCATTTTGGGCTTACCAAGAGTTGTAAGCACTGCGGCAGATTTTGCTGCTTTAGCAGAAGCAGTACCTTCTTTAAACAATGGTTTGTGCTTCTGTACTGGTTCGTTTGGTGTAAGACCAGACAATGATTTACCAGCTATGGTAAAACAGTTTGGTGACAGAATTAATTTCATCCATTTGCGCAGCACCAAACGCAATGAATTTGGCGATTTTTATGAAGACAATCACCTAGAAGGTGATGTAGATATGTATGCTGTGGTAAAAGAAATTATTGGTGTGATGAGAGCTAGAAATGTATCGATACCAATGCGTCCTGATCATGGTCATCAAATGTTAGATGATTTGAAAAAGAAAACTAATCCTGGCTATTCTGCTATTGGTAGATTACGTGGCTTGGCAGAATTGCGTGGCCTTGAAATGGGTATTGCAAGAAGCTTATAATTTATTAAGCACATAGAAAAAGGGTGTTCAGAACGTATTAATACTTTCTGAACACCCTTTTTATTTCAAAATTATTTTGCCAAAACTAACTAGATGCTTTCTGTGCCTTTGTGGTGACAATTACTTTACGTATTCACCTCTTTCATTTTTTAAACTGTAGCAAGGCTGTGCATTCATTACACCATAGCGCCTACCATCTTTCATAATGTAGTTCATAAATATTTTACCATTTTCACGCCAGCCAGTACCAAAGCTATCGTTGCCATTGTAATAACTTATCTTTTTTAAAGGCTTCCCGCTGTAGTAATATTCTTCAAAGCTACCATTGTACACACCATTTTTAAAGTGGTACACAAAGCGAATATTACCATTATCCCACCAGCCAGTATGTACGCTATCTTTTTCGCCTAAATGATAATACCGTTTACTCAATGGTTTACCATTTTCAAAGTATTCATAAGCCCAGCCTTCTTGCTTACCTTGATAAACAGCTTGCACTGTTTTTACCAAACCATTACCATGAAAAAACTTTAAATATCCAGAAAACAATTGACCTTTAAAGTAATACGCACCATTACGTACTTGTAATAAACTATCAGTAACAACAATCGTATCATTTGGTATTACAATTGACTGAGGTGCAGTATTAACAAGCTTTTCAGAAGGTTGCTTACAAGCAAATGCACTTACAACTAGCAAAAATAGCATCCATCTCATGGCTCTTGCTTTAAGGTATTAATGTCTTCAATTAAATGCTGCATATCTACTTCTAATGTGCCTTTGTACACACCTCTTATGCGCCTATGCTTATCTATTAACAATACATTTTCTGTATGCAAAAAATCGTTTTCGTTTTTCTGTTCGCCCAAATCTTCATCTGCAAAATAAGCTTGCCTTGCTATGTCATAAATGGCTTTTTGCTCGCCTGTAACCAAGTGCCATTTACCATCAATCACGCCAAATTGCGTAGCATATTTTTTTAGCTTTGGTACACTATCATTATCAGGCGTTACACTGTGCGACAGCAATAATATATCTGCATCGTTGGCAAATGCTTTTTGCACCAAACTAAGATTATTGGTAAGCTTTTTACAAATACCCGGGCAGCTTGTAAAAAAGAAATCTGCCACATAAATTTTACCATCAAATGTGTGATTGGTAATTGCTTGCCCATTTTGATTAATGAAACTAAAATCTGGTATAGTATGAACATTTCTATAATTAGGCGATGCAGTATCTATCCATACAGGGGTAAAGCTAGCATCGTTGTAAAATGGTAAATGCTTAGTGGTGGTATTAGTGTTTTGATTATTGCCACAGGCAAAAGCAATAAACATGAGATATATCAAAGCAACGTTTCTATATAACTTCATAGCAAGAAAGTTTTTATGATGGTGCAATCTGCAAGCAATATTTGTTACAACAAAAAAGAATCTGCCTTTTACAGCAGATTCTAAGCCTAAAACCTATCCTTATCCAAAAACTTAATCTTCCATTGGTGGTTGCTTTGGGCCTTTAGCATCACCGGGCTTACCAGGATGTTTAGGGCGCATTGTTTTTTCTATCTCTACATATTTTTTATACTGTTCTGGCGTAAGCACCGCCTTCACTTTTGCATCTCTTTCTGCACTAAGTTTATCAGCAATTTCTTTGCTTACAGGCGGTGGTGGTGGCGGTGGTGGCTGCTGCTTTGCATCTTTACTTTTATTCTTTTCCATGTCGGCAAAAAATGCTTTGTAAGCCGCTAGTATTTTTTCTTTTTGTACTGCCGTAAGCGTTAATTGTTTGTTCAATTCTTCACTTACGTGCTTTAAGCGTTCTTCCGGTGTTGGTGGTTTTGGTGGACGACCATTTTGCTCTGGTTGTGCTTGTGCAAAGCCTGCTATTAAAAGCATGGCTACTACAACTAACATTTGCTTTTTCATGTGTTATTATTTTTATTGTTGAATGTGTTATGCTAAATCAGATGCGATTTGAAGAAAAAACCTTTGCTGTAAGAAACAATAAAAGGTGAAAAAGAAAAAATTACCGATGAAACAGTATGAATGAATAAAAATTTCCATTTTCGGTTGGTGAGACACCAACCGATAGACCTCATTAGTGGTTTGTGTCCTCACCATAGGTGTACGAAAGATATTTATGAGGTGTTACACAATAAAACTTCATTTAGTTTTTCAGGATTTCCACCACACATTCTTATAAGTTCCTTTACAATTTCATTTTCTAGTTCATTGCTAAATTTTAGTTTGGGTATTTTAAAGCCATTTAGGTGATTTATTTTTTTGTAAGCCGTTAATAGTATGGCTGCGATCATGGTTACGTACAAAACCACTTTTATCCCATTTTCATTCCTGCTTAACAGATGTTTAAAATTGAGTAATTGTTTAATAAACTTAAAAAACACTTCTATATCCCATCTTCTTTTATAAAGCTCTGTAATGTCTGTTGCTGTTAGGTTTTCTATGTTTGTTATAAAGCTAATTGGTTCATTATTTTCCAGTCTAACGGCTTCAATTCTTCTAAATAAATGCTTGGGTTTGCCCACTTCTGCATAAAACTGGCACCATTCATCACTAACAATTCTTAGAGTGGCAGTTTCAAGTGTTGCCTCTTTTTTACCGTCATTATTTTTTACTTTATCGTGTTT
>NZ_JBQWIE010000025.1:0-72410 GCF_056745525.1 Parasediminibacterium sp. HNIBRBA5674
TTCAAGTTTCAAGTTTCAAGTTTCAAGTTTCAAGTTTCAAGTTTCAAGTTTCAAGTTTCAAGTTTCAAGTTTCAAGTTTCAAGTAAACTCAAATGCAGAAGTAGTAATGTAAATTGCGCAATCCAAAAATAAATTGACCATTGACCATTGACCATTGACCATTGACCATTGACCATTGACCATTGACCATTGACTTCTCACTATTCACTATTTTTACCGTATGGAAGCACAAATAATTAAAGCCGGTGGCGGTTTGGTTTTTAATGAAAAAGATGAGTTATTGATGATTTTTAGACGTGGTTTTTGGGATTTGCCAAAAGGTAAACTTGATGAAGGCGAAACCATAGAAGCTTGTGCCGTAAGGGAAATACAAGAAGAAACAGGCTTGCTAGAAGTAAGTTTAGGCAAGTTTATTGGCATTACACAGCATCAATATTTTGATAGATTTATAAACAAAGAAGCAATTAAAGAAAGTCACTGGTATGCAATGACCGCCAATAGCAGCCAAGCATTACAACCACAAACAGAAGAAGATATTACCGAAATACGTTGGGTAAATAAAACTGAGTTGCCAGTATTACTAGCCAAAAGCTACCCAAGCATTGTAGAAATTGTTACAAAATATGAAACCGCTGATAGATAATGATATGTTGATGTGCTATGATTTTGAAAATCATGGCAAATCATTGCCATCACATTAATCAGCGGTTAGCTCATCATTTTTACAATCAACTCTTTCATTAAACCAGCATCATCTGCGCTGCCATTGCCTATACCAATGCTGCGCAGATTGTAGCTGTGTAACAATAGCAAAATACGCTCAACACCTTGCTGGCCGTAGTTTTTAGCTGATTGCATATAATCTTTCATGAAGTAAGGATTAACGCCAAGTGCTGTTGCAATGTCTTTTTCATTGTTGCTTGGCACACCAAAAATCATATAGGTTTTACTGAAAAAATTATACAATGCTGGCAATATCATTTGTATGGGCGCAGCCTTGGGGTTTTGCTCAAAATAGTGTGCAATACGAATGGCTTTTGGTAGATTCTTTTTAGCCAATGCATCTTGCAATTCAAATACATTGAACTCTTTGCTTACGCCAATGTATTTCTCAATATCATCCTCTGTAATGGCCTTGCGGCCTGCAAGATTTACAGCTAGTTTTTCAATTTCGTTTTGAAGGCGACTTAAATCGTTGCCAATATGGTCTACCAGCAGCAATAAGGCTTTTTGGTCAATACTTAAACCATGCTGGTTAATCATATTGTTAGCCCAATCTGGTAATTGATTGTCATACAACTTTTTAGTAGACAACAACTCACATTTTTGCTTTAAAATCTTGGCTAGTTTGCTTCTACCATCTACCTTTTTTTCTTTGTAACTAACCACAAAAACAGTTGATGGCAAAGGATTTTCAATATAACCTTCTAGCTTATCAATATCCTTCATGTGCTGCGCTTCTTTAAGCAACACCACTTGCCTATCTGCAAACATTGGGTAACGCCTACAAGCATTTACCACATCAGCCCAGTTGGCATCACGGCCATAAAATATGGTTAGGTTAAAACTGGCTTCGCTTTCAGAGAGAATTTTGTGTTCTGCATAATTCACAACTTCATCAATAAAATATGGCTCATCACCTTCTAACCAATAGACAGGTTTAAATGCTTTTTTCTTAAAATCAGTGATAATTTTCTCAGCAGACATGGGGCAAATTTAGCCTAGATAGAGACACGGATGAAACAGATTTTAATAGATAAAGCCGGATTTTTAGTGAAATATACGCTTAGATAAAAGATGCAGAGCGAACCGAACGTACAAGTGTGGACGCAACAAAAGCATCATAGCACTACTACTGATGGTAACCAAATAAATCTACAACTTAACTCTAGGGTCTACAATACCATAAAGCACATCGGCCAAAATATTGACGAGGATAAAAAACGTGGCGGTAATTAATACGCTGCCCATTACCACAGGAAAATCAAGTTTTTCTAAGGCATCAACGGTTACTTTGCCAATGCCTTTCCAACCAAATATGTATTCAACGAAAAATGCGCCTGCCAACAACTCAGCAAACCAACCTGTGATAGCTGTAATGACAGGATTGAGTGCGTTGCGCAAAGCATGCTTGAAAATTACGGTGCGCTTGCTTACGCCTTTGGCATAAGCGGTACGAATATAGTCTTGCTCAAGTACATCAAACATGGCGCTACGCGTAAGTTGCACAATAATGGCCAAAGGACGAATACCCAATGTAATGGCTGGCAAAATGAGATTTTTAAGTTGCAAATGCTTGCCTGTAAAGGCGTCAATATCGTACAAACTGCCTGTCATGCTGAGACCTGTGTAATGGCTAAGCACAAAGCCAAACAAGTAAGCCAAAATAATGCCCATGAAAAAAGAGGGCGCAGAAATACCCAAAACACTAGCGAAAATACTACCTGTATCGCAAATGGTGTTTTGCTTTACAGCCGCCAAAACGCCTAACAAAATACCAATAACCGTAGCAATAAACATAGCTGTGAGTGCTAGAATAATAGTACCTGGCAGGGCTTCAAACAGTACATCGGTTACTTCTTTTTTGGTTTGATAAGATCGGCGCAAATAGGGCAATTTAATACCAACTTTTGTGGCGCTGCTACCTATAAAAAAGCCTTTGAGTTGCTTGGTTTCAATGTCTTCTGCTGAATGAATAGCTATTGGCGACACATCATTGGCATACAATAAAAACTGCTGCCATTTGGGTTTATCTAAGCCTAGTTGCTTGCGTATATTGTTGATAGTTTTTGCATCGCCACTTTGCCCTAACACCAACCTTGCAGGATCGCCAAAACCTTGAAACAGAAAGAACACAATTACCACCACACCTGCTAAAACTAGCAAGCCATAGAGAATTTTTTTGGTGATGAATTGAAGCATTGCTGATTTGAGATTTGAGATTTATGATTACTTGTTCGTGTAATTCGTGCAATTGTTTTAAAATTCGTGAAATCCCTTATTAAAATCTTGGTAACTAAACTTGTTTACAATGGTTGCATTCTTCATTAGTAAGTACGTTGCATTTACTCTTGCGGCGGTTTTAATTAATGTGGCATCGCATTTTAAAATGGTAATTCCTTCTTTTATAATGGGTTTTACTTCTTCGTCAGATTGTGAGGTAACATAAAAAATTGGTACATTGTTTTTATCACAAAAAGCCTTAGCAGCTTGCAAGTCTTTGTAAAACTTCGCATAATCAGCAGGTATTCGATTAGTAAATATTAGCACATACTTTGGCAAAGCAAAAATGGCATTAGTAGTATCTACACCGCTAAGATTGGTAAGGTTAAAGCTGGTAATTTTAGGTTCGTTACTGCCTTTTTTTACCAATTTATCTATACGATTTACGTAGATATAAGTGCTATCAAAATCTGCTGGAAAACTGTTTTGGTCAAACTCAACAGGCTTACCATTTTTAGTGTATTGGTAAATGATGGTGGTACTATCAGGCACATAGTTTTTAGGTTTTTGCATTTGTTCTACAATATTGTTGCCCACTTTGTAAGGCAAACAATCGTAAAACGGCAAATGGTTAAGTACATGGCTTTGCAACAATGTAAACAATAAACATGACGCAATGATAATAATTGCAGAAATACCATTGTTTTTAAATACAGGTTGTACACGTTTTCTGTAAATAAAAAGAACGAGAATAAGCACTAGCAGTACAATGTCTTTTAAGAAACTTTGCAGCGGTGTTAATGGTAAGCAATCACCTAGGCAACCACAGGTTTTTATTTTGCCACTCAACAAAGCATAACCTGTTAAAAAAGTAAACACTACAATAAGCGCTAGTAGTATTTTGGTAAAATATTTCATACCAAAACCTATAAGTAAAGCAATACCACAAACCACTTCTAGCACATTCATAAGTATAGCTAGCGATAAAGAGAATTTGGTAAGTACAAACCAGCCCCAAACCTCAAAAAACTCTTCCATTTTATAGCTTAGGCCAAGTGGGTCATTTACCTTAACTAAGCCTGAAAAAATAAAGAGTAAGCCAACTATCCAACGGATGATTAAAAGTGTTTGTTTCATAAAGTGAGATTGTGAATAGTGAAAAGTCAATAGTCAATGGTCAGTAGTCAATTGTGAGAATATCAATTTTACCATTAAACAATAAAACATTTAAGCCTCTGCATTCTGCAATATCAAAGCAAACACCGCATAGTTAATAATGTCAACATAATTCGCATCAATGCCTTCGCTGATAAGGGTTTTACCATCGTTCAGTAATATCTGCTTAATGCGCAACAACTTCATTAAAATTAAGTCTACAAAACTTTCCTGACTCATGTCTCTCCAAGCTTCACCATAATCATGATTTTTATTTTCCATCGTTCCTTTGGCAAAAGCTATTTGCTTGTTATACGCAATGTTTACTTGCTCTACAGGCAGTTCTTCAATTTTCGGTTCGTTCATTTCTAGCTGAATTAAACCTATTACTGCATAGTTAATAATGCCTTTAAATTCGCCCGCAACATCATCTGCTACTAGTTGCATTTTCTTTTCTTGAATAGTGCGAATACGAAGGGCTTTAATAAAAATTTGGTCAACCACAGATATGGTGCGCAACACACGCCAAGCTGTACCATAATCTTGTACTTTTTTCAAAAAAATATCCTTGCTATTGGTTATCACTGCATCGTATTGCTGCGAGGTATTGTTCATGTTGTGCCGCTTAAATAAACTGGTTTGTAAATATTTAATTGAACCTCTAAGATAGCACTAGTACTACTACCTTTGAAGCATTGCAATATAATAGAAACCACACAATGTTTACACTCAATTGTAAAGGCCGCCTGCTGATAATAGATAAACCCATTGTGATGGGCATTATTAATGTAACGCCAGATTCTTTTTTTGAAGATAGCAGACAACAAGCCATCAAGGATGTGGTAACTAAAGCAGAGCAAATGTTGCACGATGGTGCGACTATTATTGATATTGGCGGACAAACTACCAAACCTGGCAGCGAAGAAATAGGTGCGGAAGAAGAAATAAAACGTGTAGTACCTGTAATTGAAGCCCTTGTACAAACTTTTCCCGGTATTTATATTTCTATAGATACTTACCATGCAGCCGTTGCCAAAGCAGCGGTTGAGGCAGGTGCATGCATTGTAAATGATGTAAGCGGTGGCATGATGGATGCTGCAATGCTGGCTACTGTTGCAGCCTTAAACGTGCCATACATTTGTATGCACATGCAAGGCACACCACAAACTATGCAAGTAAACCCAACCTATGATAATGTAACCAAAGAAGTGTTAGACTTTTTTATAAAAAGATTAGACGCTTGCAAGCAAGCAGGCATTAAAGATGTAATTGTAGATGTTGGCTTTGGTTTTGGCAAAACGATAGCGCATAATTTTCAATTACTAAAAGAAATGGCTGTATTTAAAATGCTTGGCGCACCTATTTTAGCTGGCTTATCTAGAAAAAGTACTGTTTACAAAACCTTGGGTATTTCTGCAACAGAAGCTTTAAATGGTACCACTGTTTTAAATACGATTGCCTTACAAAATGGTGCTACTATTTTACGTGTACACGATGTAAAAGAAGCCAAAGAAGCGATTGTATTGGTGGGAAAAATGGAGTGATGAATTTTTAATTACTTCAATTAATTAGCAGTTTTCACATCTGTTGTAAATTTTCGTTCTAGTTGCCGTCATTTTGTCGTCTTTTAATTTAAAAAGTATCTTGAATACTTAAATTGTATGCCCAATTGACCGTACAAATAACTTTCTTTATCATACAAATAACTTTTTTTATTGTACAGGTAAAAATTATTGCCAAACAAATGATTTTCTTTATCGTACAAGTAATTCAGACTATCATGCAAAGCAAACAAATTATTCCCTAAATAACTTTATTGACCATCCAAATAAAAACGGTTGCCAAAATTTAGCAACCGTTTTTGGTATATTTTTGAGTTAGCAGAAAAGTATTTCTGCGAGCAATAATCTGTTATTTCACCACATCAAAACTTACACATTCTTTCAATTCTTTTTCAGTATAAGCAAGACCATATTGCTTTAACACATCATCAGGTACACCGTTCCATTGGTTAGGTACATTACCCATATAACCTACATCCTTCACCCCTATTTCTGATGTGTAAAAACCACTAGCAACCAAGTCTCTCATTTTAGAGAAAAAAGCAACACCGGGTTCTAAACCAGGTTTTACTTTTCCTCTTTTTACGGTATTACCTTTTTCATCTTTAAACTCAATTTCTGGATAAGCGATATCATCTACAATTTGAATTTGCTGTTCATGCGAAGCATCTACAAATGACGCATTGAAACGCTTAAAGCTTTCCATATCAAGCCATCGCAAACCACCACGAACAGGCGTTTGTAGCTCGGGTTTATCTTTTACAATAAACTCAATAAAGTCATGCACCTTAGCATCAGAAGCACTGCCACTTACGGCGTCTTTTGGTATAATAATATCCTCAAGTACTTTGATGGTTTTCATTTCATGGTCTGTAAAAAATGTAGGCTCAGCCATTACTTTATCGTAAGCGGCTTTCTCTTCTTTCATTCTGTCTAATCCTGCAAATGCATCTGCGCCTGTTTGTGGATCTTTTGCCGTAGGTGTTTTACAAGCTTCTATTACCAAGCCTGCCGATGCAGAACCAACTAATAATGCTTTTATCGATTTTCTCCTATCCATATCTATTTATGATTTGAAATTTGCAATTTTTTGCTCTGAGTTTTGAGTTCTAGGTTTTGTGTTTTTTACTTTAAACTCCAAACTTCAAACCCTAAACTGCTTAAATATTCTGCTTCTTCATTTCGTCAATAATGTACTCACTTGCACGCATTGATAATGCTAAGATTGTCCAAGTAATATTTTTATCAGCTTGGCTTACAAACTGCCCACCATCTACACAGAACAAGTTTTTACAATCGTGTGCTTGGCTGTGTTTGTTTAATGCAGAACGTTTAGGATCATTACCCATACGCACTGTACCAGCTTCATGAATAATTTTACCAGGCGCTTCAAGACCATAATTATTGCTAGCATCATCATTACCGCCCCAAGTGATTACTGCACCCATATTGTGCATAATTTCCTTGAAGGTTTCTTTCATGTGCTTGGCCTGATTAATCTCGTGTTCGCTCCATTTTACATTAAACTTCAACACAGGAATACCATATTTATCAACCATATTAGGGTCAATAGCACAATAGTTAGTTTCTAAAGGAATAGCTTCGCCACGGCCTGCCATACCTACACTTGCGCCGTAGAAATAACGGTAATCTTCTTTTAAACTAGCACCATAACCACCAGGTTGTTTTTGCGTACCATGTACAGCATACTTGCCATTTAACATTTGTATTGACCCACCAAAACCATAAGCAGGTTGGCTCATACCACCCCAATACTCAATATGGTAACCACGAGGAAAATCCAACTTTTTATTATCTAGCCACCAAGGGCTATACACGTGTAAACCGCCTACACCATCTTCGTTGTAACGCTTTCTGCCAAAGAGTTTGGGCAATACACCACCTAACGCAGCACCAGTACTATCGTGTAAATATTTACCCACAACATTACTATTATTAGCCAAGCCATTTGGATATCTTGCAGATTTTGAATTGAGCAATAAACGGGCACTTTCACAAGCACTAGCAGCTACAATTACTGTGCGGCCAGTTACTTGATATTCCATGCCATCATCCTTATTAATGTACGAAACACCAGTTGCCAAACCTTCAGCATTGGTAAGCACTTCACGAGCCATTGCATTAGCCACAATATCTACATTACCTGTTTTTAAAGCTGGATAAATTAATACATTGGTTGCAGAAAAATCGGCTTTAGCCATGCTACAATTGCGGTTACATTGGCCACAAAAAAAGCATTGCCCCCTGTCATTATTTAATTTTTGGGTAAGGATAGACATGCGTGAAGGAATCACATTTACCCCAGCAGTAGTTGCTGCATCCTTAATAAACAGCTCATGTAAACGAGGCTTTGGTGGCTTTAGAAAAATACCATCAGGATCGTTTTCTAAACCTTCATTGGTACCAAAAATACCAATCAATCTATCTATTTTATCGTAGTAAGGCTTTACATCTTCATAGCCTATTGGCCAGTCGTCACCTAGGCCATCAATACTTTTACGCTTAAAATCTTTTGGCCCAAAACGTAATGAAATTCTACCCCAATGGTTTGTACGACCACCAAGCATTCTAGCACGCCACCAATCCCAATCTGTACCTTTTTCTTTGGTATAAGGTTCACCGTCAATTTGCCAGCCCCAATAACAAGCATCAAAATCACCAAAAGGACGATGCTTTGTAGAAGCGCCACGACGTGGACTTTCCCAAGGATTTTTAAGTTGAGTTATGTTTTTTTGAGGGTCGTACATGGCACCAGCCTCGATTATGCAAACCTTTAAACCAGCATTGGCTAAAACATAGGCAGCCATGCCACCACCAGCACCAGAACCTACAATAATAGCATCGTATTTTTTAGGCTGTTTCTTAATGTTGAAATCTCCCATTTGGCAATCGTTAATTGAAATGGAAAGTTATGGGAAATATTTTCTGAAAAAATTACCGTTTATGTTTTTTTACAAAGCTTCAAAAATACCGTCCTGCCTATTCTTACGTACATTGTTTGCCTCAAAATAACAACCATTCATAGCTACATATACACCTTTAGGCAAGGTTTGCACGAATGCCAAAGCACTACCAAGGTTAAACAATCCATCAGAACTACCAAACTTATAAGGTATCATCGCACCAGTAAGCACAATTGTTTTATTCGTTATTTGCGCAGCTAATTTCTTAGCTGTTTCTACCATTGTATCAGTACCATGCGTAATAATAATTTCGGTTTCTTCAGCAGCTTTACAATAGTCTACAATGCTTTGTCTATCATCTTCTGTTAATTGCAAACTATCAGCCATCATTAGCGTATGTGGCCTTACAGGCGCAAGGTTTCTACCCAATTTTAGCATCTCTTGCAAGTGAGTATCCTTAAAGAATAATTCGCCTGTTAATTCATTGTATTCTTTATCGAAAGTACCACCTGTAACTAATATTAATATTGCCATAAAAGATGAATAATTGAGGTAGCAAAGATGGCTGTTTTATTGCTTTTTAAGTGTGATGATATAATAATCACCAATGATGGTAAAAGGCCAAATAGATTTCAATCTATCTTCTAATTTGACTAAAAATTGAAAAAAATTAGGGAATTTTATTGGAAAGTTTTCAATGAAAGATGGTGGCACAATTGTACACATACCTTCAAGTTTTAGCAAGCTAAAGTCTTTTTTTAGAGAATTAATTACATAAGAAGGATTATAATACCAACAACGAAAATACTGCCCCATGATATGTGCTTTAGCACCATATTTTTTTGTGCTAGTTAATCTACGAAATGCCAATTTAAATTCGCCTTTAAAAGCCAGTAAAAACTCCCAAAGAGAAAACCTTGGCATAATAACCAACGTAACTGTGCCATTAGGCTTTAATAATGCATTAAAATGAGATAAAACCTTGCTTAAATCTTCAGCACAATTTAAACCCGCAAAATTGCTGAAAATGCAGTCGTACAATTGATGATTGTCAAGATTATTAAGTTCAGTAAAACTGCATTTTTCAGTGGTTATTTTATCTGTTAAACCAGCAGCAATTACTTTTTGTTGTAGCATATTCTGCATGCCTTCTGAAATATCCGTTGCGAGTACATCATGACCTTGTTGTGCTAGCCAAATAGCATCATCACCTGTACCACTGTTTAATTCTAAGATAGTACTTTTTGGGGGCAAATATTTTTCTAATACTGCCCTTACTCTAGCTCGTTTGTAAGCAACAATTTTATTATCAGCGTACTCAACATCAAATACACTTGATTGTGTGCTGAAAGCCTTTGCAGCATTAATTTCATGTATTTTTATTGCTTTTTTTTCCATGAACGAATCTATACTTTTTGCAACTGCTTTAATTTAATAAAACTCAATTTTTTACCCAACCAATAATAAGGCATTTTTATTGCAGCCTTCAATCGTGTAAAATCGTTTTCAAGCAATAATTTACCAATATTAACTAACGCAGATTTACTTTTTTGCAAATGAAATACCTTGTGCGTGTGGCTGTACAAGTGCCTGTAATAACTTGGCGAAAATGTACCTTGATACATCATAGCTAAGTCATCAGAATCCGTCCAATTTTGCTTTTCTTTTAGTTGCTCTTTTACCTTGTTGTAAAAACCTGTACCCGGCAAAGGATAAGATACCGATATGCCAATATCATGCGGTAGTAAGTCTTTCACCATTTGCAATGTTAAATTAATGTCACTCGCTTCTTCGCCTAGGTAACCGTATTGCAAAAAAAGGCAAACCTTTACACCATATTTTTTCAAAAGTTTGGTTGCTTCGTATATCTGCTGAATAGTGGTGCCTTTATCCATCGCATCAAGCACTTTTTGTGAGCCGCTTTCTGCGCCCATCCAAACTTCATCCAAACCTGCTTCTACGAGATTTTTAATTGTATCTTCTTTCAACAATAAATCAGCCCTGCATTGTATTTTAAGCTTGGGCTTAATATTGGTTGTTTTTAAAAGCTTATTAAACTCACTTACCCAACCTGGTTTTAATCCAAAAATATCATCGCAAATCCAATAATGGCAAGCATCATGCTCTGTGTATAGCATATTTAATTCTGCCACCACCGATACCGCATCACGAGTATTATATCTATTACCGTAAATAGGTTTGGCGCACCAATTGCACTTAAAAGGGCAGCCTCTTGTAGTTGCAATATTCAGTGAAAAGTAACCGTGCTGCTGCATCCAAATAGATCGATAGCTGTAGATATTTATCAAATCCCACGCTGGCATTGGTAACAACTCAAGATTTGTAAGCACTTGCCTTTTAGGGTTTGTAACCAAGTGTTCATTAACAAGATAGCTGATGCCTAAGCATTGGTCAGTTGGTGTTTCTTCTTGCAACAACTCTAGCAAAGTCAATTCTGCTTCACCATTCATTACCACATCTGCACCAGCTTGCAAATACAAAAGCGGATTATCAGTAGCATCTGAACTATTTACCAATACTTTACAGCCAGCAGCTTTTGCAAGTGCTATCATCTCAAAGCAAGCATTACGCATGATGGTTAAACACATCTTACTGAGATAATTAAAATTATCATCGTATACTACAAAGTAATCTGGTTTAGATACTGCAATAATTGGTTGAATATTGTTGGGTGAAGTTTCTAAACTACTATCAAAAAGCGCCACATCGTGACCATCTTTTCGTGCCACAGCTGCTGCTATAATAGTGCCGTATGGTGGATAAGGCTTTTGTAACTGCCATTGCTTTTCATCAAGCCTGTAGAAATATGCATTTGTAAAAAGTACCTTCAACGTATAATCATTTATTGATGAAACGAATCTGCAAATGCATGGTGAAACTTAATGTTTAACAAACTTTCATATTGCTGCATACGACTAGTAAAAAGCGACATAATAGAACAATAATGGTCTTGCGTGTGAGCCTTTGCTGTAAAGCGTTTCAGCTCAAGCTCATTGGCATTGGCAAACCGTCTTGAAGCCATTTTTTTACGCCAGTTTTTTTGTGTCAACAACATCAATTTTTTATCAGCCCACTCACCAAATTTATTACTAAAGAGCGCTTCAAAAATTTGTTGTAATATGCTTTGCGTATAAGGTACGTACTGTGTAGTATGTTGGTTTGCGTTAGGAAAATATTGCTTTGTCCAATCATTATAACGTTGAAAAATGCGATAAGTTTTGCCATTGTAAGTTGGTATCAACGTTACAATTTCCATAGCCGAATAATAAGTGCGATGTTGAATAGCAAGATGCTGCTCATCTATCATATAATTGTAGCAAAAAAACTTACAACGATTAAAGAATAATAGCTTTTGGCAAATAATGAAAAACAACCTACAAACCCATAAACGATTGGGTGCTGTAATGATGAAATAATCAATATCAGATTGCTCGTCAATATAGTTTTTAGAAATAGACCCAGATAACATAACACCTCTAACAAAAGGAAAATGCTTTATAAGGGCAGTAACCCATTTAGCAATGCGTAAATATTGCATAGCTTTTTTATTGGCTTTTAAACGTTGCTCTACCAAACTTTTATCATTGCGCAGCAAATAGAAACCATTTATAAAGTATACATAACCACCTTGTACGAGCTCGCAAAGTGCAGGCTTTAAAGATTCAATAGAATCAATATCGCTGCGTTCAAAAACTTCAGTCAGGGTTAATGGATAACTAAAAATATCAGAGTAAATAAGCGCTTTTAGTGCTATTGCTGCATCAGCCGACACTAAAGGTCTCGATTTGATATAGGCAACAGCTAACGACATACAGAACCTTTTTTATTGTTATTCAACTATTGAATCGTAATTGAATAAGTAATGGTTGCCAATACTTTTGAAATTTTAAACAAAAAATAAAAGCAACCATTTTTAATATTTATACGATGTAAATGCAACTGGTTTAAAGCGTATGAGAATAGTGTACTTAAA
This sequence comes from Parasediminibacterium sp. HNIBRBA5674, assembly GCF_056745525.1. Classification (NCBI taxonomy): domain Bacteria; kingdom Pseudomonadati; phylum Bacteroidota; class Chitinophagia; order Chitinophagales; family Chitinophagaceae; genus Parasediminibacterium; species Parasediminibacterium sp. HNIBRBA5674. The sequence continues at coordinate 12,579 of NZ_JBQWIE010000025.1, forward strand.
TTATTTCTGCTCAAAAAAATACGGTAAGCCAGAAGATTGGTTGGCTAAAATGCAACCTGTAAATATTGTACTAGAAGAACTAGCTAAAAAACATACGGTAATTTCTGTGCAGCAGATAGATTATAAAGGCGAAATTAAAAGACGCTCAGTTGATTATCGATTTGTAAACTTCTACAAAAAGACGACATTTCTACCCTTTCGCCTAAACCTATTTGTAAAACAATTACAGGCAAATGTGATTATTATTCATGGTACCGTATTTCCAATACAAACCATTTTATTAAGATTAATAGTTGGTAAAAATATTACCATCGTTATACAACATCATGCTGAACAATCATATAATGGATTAAAAAAAACTTTACAAAAATTAGCCTGCTCAATGATTAACGGCTATTTTTTCCCATCAACAATCATCGGTAATAATTGGCAGAAAAATGGTAACATCCCTGTCAATAAGCCCATTTTTAAAATACACGAAGGCGCATCAAACTTTCAAAAAGTAGATAAGCCTATGGCTAGATTATTTACCAAAAAATCAGGCCAGCCAATATACATTTGGGTTGGTAGATTAGATGCTAAAAAGCAACCACTACAAGCAATACAGGCATTTGCAAGTTTTTTGAAAGCGCAACCAACAGCTAAATTGTATATGCTATTTTACAGCAGTACCCTAATAGATGAAGTTGAGAGTTATTTGGCACAAAATGAATCTCTTTGCAACCATATTATTTTGGTTGGTAAAATAGACCACCAAGATTTGTTCAATTGGTATTCTAGTGCAGATTTTTACATCTCAAGTTCGTTACATGAAGGCACTAGCTTTACGTTATCAGAAGCCATGTCTTGCGGCTGTGTACCCATTGTTACCAATATTCCTACACATGTAGATATGCTTGGGAACAATTGTGGCCTATTGTACGAAGTTGGTAATGAAAACGCATTGTTTGAAGCATTAGAAGCATCAGTAAATCTACCAATTGAAGAAGAAAGCCTAAAGACATTACAACAATACAAACAGCACTTGAGCCCGAGTAGCATTGCCAATAATATAGAAGTAGCTTTAGCCAAATTTGTATGACAGAAAGAAAACACATTGCAATAATTACACACGGCGGTATTGGTGGTGGCCATCAAGGGCAAGGCATACCTGTAATGATGCAATTGGTAACTGGATTGGCTAATGAATTTGACATAACCGTTTTCTCATTAACGCAAGTAAACAAGGGCTTTGAACCGCCAAATTATACAGTAAAAACATTGCCCGTAAAAGACAGTACCAACTTATACTTTAGACTATTTTTACTATTACTGCTACTTTTCAAAGCACACATTAGTAAGCCTTTTAGCTTATTTCAAGCTTATTGGGGTTTTCCTGGTGGTGTACTTGCAGCAATTATGGGTAAGTTAACAAGCAAGCCGGTTGTAACCACTTTTAAAGGTGCAGAAGTCGTAAACCTACCAGAAATTGGCTATGGATTATTGGCTTCAAAACGTATGCGCTGGCTACTTAAGCAGGTGACTAAGCATACCAATTGTTTAGTAGCACAATCGAATAATCATCTTGCAAAAATTAAAGCAAGTGGCTTACCATATAATCAATTGACCATTATTTATGGTGGTGTAAATACGTCTGAAATACCTATAAACGTTACAAAATCACTAAAGCCAACCTATCAATTTTTTCATGCAGCAAATTTGAATTTGGTAAAAGACCAAACAACACTTTTACAGGCTTTTAAAATAGTATCAACACAAATTGATTGCGTGTTGCACATAGCTGGTTTTGATACTTTAGATGGGCAAATACAGCAATTGTCTAAAGATTTAGGCTTAAGCGAAAAAGTCGTTTTTCATGGTATGCTTTTGTACAACGAATTGCAAGCATTCTATCAGCAAGCAGATATTTTTCTACTTACATCTTTGTCAGAATCGCAAGCATTGGTAGTAAATGAAGCAATGGCAAATGGTTGTGTGGTTTGTGGTACAAGAGTTGGTTTATTGGCAGATTTAGAAGACAAAGCCACATTAGCCGTTACTGTAAAAGATGCTGAAGATTTGGCAAAAAAGGTATTACAGTTATTACAAAATGAAACACAATACAAGTCACTACAAGCCTTTGGCAAGGAATGGAGTTTAAAACACGACATCAAATACACCGTAAAAGCCTACACAGATTTGTACTATCAATTGATACAGTGATACTTTTTAATCATTCCAATCATTACTACATTTTAACCATACTTTACATCAATCCGTTCACAACCTATTGTAAAGCAGCGTAATTTTCAACATTGCAAATAATCCATAAACAGAAGCGTAAGTTTGTATGAACAATTATGCCCACATGCAAGTAGATTTTGAGAAAAATAAGAACCTAAAAGCTTCAGGCATTACACTGTTGATATGCAGCTTATTGTTTATCATTTTCTTTTTTGTACAATGGTCATTACCAAATATTCCTCCGCCAGTACAGGAAGAAGGTATTGAAGTAAACTTAGGTAACAGCGAAACAGGCATCGGTGATATTGCACCACAAACACCAGGCGAACCTTCTAAAGTTGAAGAAGCAGTTACGAACACACCACCACCTGATGCAAAACCAGCCGCACAGCAACCACAAAACATTGCCACAGACGAGAATGAAACCGATGAAGCAGCAGCCATTAATAAACCCACAAAAACTGTTATTAAAGCAAAGCAGAACAACAATCCACCAATAGTTGCTAAAAAGCCAAAAGCTGAAGTACCACCAACACCACCTGCACCAAAACCTCGTGCACAAATGGGCAAATATTCTGGTGGTAATGGTACAGGTGGTAACAATGGTGATACATATAACGGAGTAAAAAATCAAGGTATTGCAGGCGGTACTGGTGACCAAGGTAAACCGAATGGCAACCCAAACAGTGATAGTTATACAGGTAATGGCGGTACAGGCAATAGTGGTGTAACCATTAGAAGTGGGCTTGCTGGCAGACGCTTTTCTAAGCTACCAAGCTTTGAAGATGATTTTAATGAACCTGCAAAAGTAGCCGTAGATATTGTGGTAGATAAAAGTGGCAACGTTACTTCTGCTACAGTAAATCCAAGAGGCACTACCACTACTAATAGCAGCATTCGTAGTATTGCGCTGCGCAAAGCAAGAGAACTAAAATTGAATGCAGGCTCAGAAGATGAACAAACTGGAACGATTGTTTTTAATTTTAAGTTGAGAGGATAAAAGCCCCCTAGCCCCCTAAAGGGGAATAATTACTTTGATGAGATATTTCTTTTAATAATTTACTTTGCATGTCATAAGAATTGACTTCTTTCTTCTCACTTTTCACCTTTTACGTTTGACCATTCACCACAATGACTTACCAAGAAACGCTAGATTATTTGTTTAATAAATTGCCAATGTTTACCCGTATTGGCGCAGCTGCTTTTAAAAAAGATTTAACCAATACCATTACATTATGCGAAGCCTTAGGCAATCCTCATAAACAATTTAAAACCATACATATTGCTGGCACAAATGGCAAAGGCAGTACTAGCCACATGCTTGCTGCGGTATTGCAAAGTGCAGGCTATAAAACAGGCTTATACACATCACCACATTTACACGATTTTAGAGAGCGCATTAAGGTAAATGGGCAAATGTGTGAAGAAGCATTTGTGGTTGATTTTACAGAACGTGTCACGCCATTAATAGATACCATCGAGCCATCTTTTTTTGAGATTACGGTAGCCATGGCTTTTGATTATTTTGCCCAACAACAAGTAGATATTGCAGTTATTGAAGTAGGTTTAGGCGGCAGACTTGACAGCACTAATATCATTACACCAGAGTTATCTATTATCACTAATATTGGTTACGACCATATGAATATGCTTGGCAATACACTAGAACTGATTGCTGGCGAAAAAGCTGGCATTATTAAGCCAAATATACCAGTGGTTATTGGTGAATTTGTTGCTGAGACAAAGCCTGTTTTTTTACAAAAAGCGCAGCAAGAAAATGCACCTATTGTATTTGCACAAGAAAAAAGATACGTTGCTGATTTTAAAAATGAACATCACCAATTAGCCATAGATGTGGCTGAACATGTTAGCGACATTAGACATAGTTATGTTTTAGACTTACCTGGTATTTACCAAACTAAAAACTTACTCACAGTTATAGAAGCCATTCATCAGTTGCGCTTACAGGGCTGGCAATTGGATGAAGCCATTGTTAAGAAAGCATTACACCAAGTAAAAAAGCTAACTGGTTTTTACGGTAGATGGCAGTTAGTACATGAGCATCCAAGCATTGTTTTTGACGTAGCACATAATGAGGATGGTATTAAACAATTAACCGAGCAATTAGAACTATCTACTTACAAGCATTTACACATTGTAATGGGCATGGTAAAAGATAAAGACATTACCAAAGTGTTACAGCTAATGCCAAAAAATGCTACCTACTATTTCAGTAAAGCGCCTATGCCTAGGGCTTTAGAAGAAGATATTTTGCATGCAATGGCTGATGAATTTGGCTTAACTGGCAAGCATTTTAGTACAGTGAACAATGCACTACAAGCAGCTGTTAATGCATCTGATAAAAAGGATTTGATTATAGTGTGCGGCAGCGTATTCATCGTTGCAGAAGCTGACGTTGATGCCATAAAATTCTAACCTCATGACCATTGCATTTGACACATCATTATCTACTGCTAAGCAGCTAGATGCAGCAGATACATTAGCAACTTTTAAAGAGCAGTTTCATTTTCCAAAACATGAAGATAAAGATGTGATTTATTTCTGTGGTAATTCGCTTGGCTTGCAACCTAAGAATGTTGAGGCAGCTGTATTACAAGAATTAAATGACTGGAAAAACTTAGCCATTAGCGGCTTCGCAAAAGCAAAGAATCCTTGGCTTACCTATCAAGAATATCTAAAGCCAACATTAGCCAAAATTGTAGGCGCAAAAGCTAATGAAGTAACGGTGATGAACACCCTCACAGTCAATTTGCATTTATTGATGTTATCGTTTTACAAGCCTACCAAACAGCGCTTTAAAATAATGATGGAAGCAGGTGCTTTTCCATCTGACCAATATGCAGTAGAAACTTTAGCAAAGCATTTTGACCTAAATCCTGATGAAACGATTATTGAAATTGCACCAAGAGATGGCGAAAAATTATTACGCATAGACGATATTATTTCAGCAATAGCGACTCAAGGCGAAAGCCTTGCTGTGGTGATGTTTGGTGGTATTAACTACTATACAGGTCAGTTGCTTGAAATGGCTGCTATTACTGAATCTGCACATAAAGTAGGTGCAATTGCTGGGTTCGATTTAGCCCATGTTGCTGGCAATGTGCCTATGCAATTACATGATTGGAACGTTGATTTTGCTTGCTGGTGTAATTACAAATATTTAAACGGTGGCCCAGGCGCTATTGGTGGTTTATATGTACATGAAAAACATGCGAACAATCCTAATACACCACGCTTAGCTGGTTGGTGGGGTAATGATGAAGCCATTCGATTTAAAATGGAAAAAGGCTTTGTACCTAAAACAAATGCAAGCGGTTGGAATATTAGTACGGCTCAGATATTGAATACGGTTTCGCTGAAAGCATCTTTAGAATTATTTGAAGCTGCAACTATAGAAGCGTTAAGAGCAAAAAGTATTCAATTGACAAACTACCTAGAATTTTTACTTCATCAATTACCTAACATTCAATTTGAAATAATTACCCCAAAAAACGTAACTGAAAGAGGTGTACAACTAAGTTTATATTTCTTAGAAAATGGCAAAGCCATTCACCAAAAAATGATTGACAACGGGATTATTGTAGATTATAGAGAACCTGGCGTTATTCGTGTAGCACCTGCACCTATGTATTGCAGCTTTGAAGATGTGTATCGTTTTTATGAGATATTAAGAGATAATTTTTAGGCTTATTTCTCGCAGAAAACGCAGATTTCGCAGAAATACAAAAAGCAACTAATCAAGTCTAGGCTAATACCGTTTAAAGATTTGGGCTAAAAGTATTATAAACTTCAAATCCCAAATCGGTAACTTACTTCGCTTTCACCCTTTGATACACTGCCATACCAAAGCCAATTACAGTAATAATTACACCAATCCATAGCAAGTTTATCATAGGAAACTCGTACACTTTTAAGGTAATTAAATCTGTAATACCAGCAGTTTCTTTAATGCCTATTTCGAATTTACCATTCGCATCAGTTGGTACTTTGTTAAAAGCAATTACCATACTTTGAGAAATAATGGTATCGGTAATGCTACGTAATTCTGAACCTTTTAAAGCAATACCTGGTGTGGCTTTGTAACGCTTTCCTTCTTTAGAAAACACTTCAATATCTAAGAAAACGGCTTGTTCATCACTTGCATATTTGCTTTGCAATTCAGCAGGATTTTTATCTACTTTATGTAATACTAAAAAGCCATTGCTGTAGTAAGTGGTGTCGCCTACACCAATTTCTTTTTTCTGAAAAGTAGTTGTATCGGCTTTGTTGTTTTCTTGAAAAGATGAGATGTACACAAAAATATCCTTGTACCAATAATGCTTACTTGCAGGATTGGCAGCAAAACCTTCCATGTCTTTGTTATTCTTAATCAAATCAGGATACAATGAAAACTGCTCGCTGCTTGACTTTGATTGAAACTTAACCTCGAAGAAACGCTTTCTTTCTTTAGTATTAAATGTATCCTTTACATAGGTAACATTGTATTTACCCATATCTGTAGCAATGCCTTTAAACAACGTGATATTTTCAGCAGGATCTTCTTTTTTATCTTTCTTAAATGTGGCTACACCTGTAGTGTTCCAACTCAATACTGTCTTTTTGCTTGAAGAAATTAAAATACCAACCAACACTAAACCAAAACCAACGTGTGCCACTGAAGCGGCTGCAAATTTCAGTTTTCCTTTTATACCAATAATGATGTACGAAAAGTTAGCTACTGTAGAATAAACAGCTGCAAATATGGCCACATGAATAGCGCCTAAAAATCCTATACCATGTTTATCATAACTAATATTGCTAAAGAAGCTGATGGCTAAACTGATGGCTAGCGACAAAATAGTTGGCACTAAAATCTTCTTTGTAAAAAAGCCTTTAGGCGTGTCTTTATACTTTAAATATTGCGTAATGGCTGTCAGCAAACCAATAACGATAGCTACGAAAACTTGTATTTGATTATAGGCAAATTCAGGATCTTCTGATGGTGCGATTGATGCATTGAAGAGTTTATTATAAACAGGCACAGAAGTTTTTGCAATAATTAAAAGACCCGATAAAAAGAATACCAATGAGCCAATAAACATCCAAAATTCACGGCTATAAGTACTTTCTTCTTTTACAATAGTTGGTATAGATTTATAACGAACAAAGTATAAAACATAAGCTGGGATAACGAATACTAATAGAAATAACAACAACTGTGTATTCATGCCTAAATCGGTAAACGCATGTACAGATGTATCACCTAAAATACCGCTTCTGGTTAAAAAAGTTGAATAGAGAATTAATAAAAATGCCGTGATGTAAAAGAAGTACGTGCTACGCAAACTATATGCTGTGTGCTTGTACACCAAATTACAATGCAAGCCAGAAATCATTACCAACCAAGGCACCAACGAAGCATTTTCTACAGGATCCCAAGCCCAATAACCACCAAAGCTTAAACTTTCGTAGGCCCAAGCTGCCCCCATCATAATACCTAAGCCCAAAATACCTGCACTAAAAGATGCCCAAGGCAAAGCTGGCTTTATCCAACTGTGGTCATCTTTTTTCATAAGCCCTGCAAATGCAAAAGCAAATGGAATAATGGTACTTGCAAAACCCAAAAACAATACAGGCGGGTGAATCACCATCCAATAGTTTTGAAGTAAAGTGTTTAAGCCTCTACCATCTTTCATTAAGGTTAAATAATCTGCTCTAATGCCACCTGTTACAGTGTCTTGCATAATTGGTGCATTATCTAAAATACCTTCATTGCGTAATAAACTAAAAGGGCTACTACCTAGTTTGGCACTAAAAAAGTACAAGCCTATTAACATTGATGCCAAGCAGAATTGGGCAAAGCTTACTACAGTCATCGTTCCTGCTTCCCACTCTTTCGCTTTCCAAATTAATACCCAACCAAGTATACAATGCCAAAAGCTCCACAACATGAAACTACCTTCTTGGCCTTCCCAAAAACAACTTAACAAATACTCAACTTGCAGGCTTTTATCACTATGCTGCCAAGCGTACTTGTATTCAAATAAATGGTGTGAAATGATGTAATAGAGCGTTCCAAAAATGATAAAAACTGAAGCCGTTTCAGCGAAAAATGCCCAACGAGCAACCCGTAACCAACTTTTATATTCAGATGTGATAGACTGTTTTTTACTTGCTGTATAAAAAGCAATTGTAGCTACTAATGAAGCCACAAAAGAAACAACTGCAAAAAACTGTCCTATTTTACCGGGTAATAAATGTTCGCCTAAATATTCCATGTTGTGAGAAAGTGAGATTGTGAGTAGTGAATGGTGAATAGTCAATGGTCAAAAGTGAAAGGTCAAACATTGTCTTATAACTCAATGCCTTTCTGCCTCTTTGCCTTGATCCTCCTTGCCTTTTGCCTTCTATTTCTTAGTAAGACTATCTGAACTTACATAGCCGTTTTCGTCCATAGCGTTGGCAGCTTGTATGCTTTTACCAGCAGCACTTACATCGTCTTTGTATTTGCTTGGACATTTTAATAAAATGTCTTTACACTCAAAATGGTCACCGTTCATTTTGCCTTTTAGTACAATGCGCTCACTTTTTTCCATATCGGTGGGCTTAGTGTTGTGATACACCACTTTTACCGTATTGCCTAAAGTATCAACAGCGGTAAAGCTCAAGTAATTCGCATCTTTTGTAGCGTCGTATTGTATTGGTTGTGATTTATCTAGCTTGGCAATAAGATTTACAAACTTGCCATCTTTTTCTTTGGCTGATGTAATGGTTTCGTAAGTAGTAAGGTTGCCTGTAAAGCTGATTAATATAGTAATTGCTATCACAATTAATACTAACATGGCTATATGCGTCTTCTTCATGGTACTTTATATTTCGATGCGCAAAAGTAGTTGAAAAACAATTCGTGATGGCTGATGTTTGTCAGCTTTAGTTGTTAAAATGGGAAACTTTGAACAAACACTTAACCTATAATAAAAAACGTTCCTAAAGTGCAATCGTTACTTAACTATTGTTAGAACCTTGAAGTAAAACTGCCACATTTTCAGTAGCAGTTTTAGTGTTTTATTTTGCTGAGGGTATACTCTAGGTATACTCAAAGTATGCTCCTTCTTTACTTTCTGTTTGCTATATTGTTACTTGCTTTTCTGTCAGATTGCCAGTTACACGTGATATTAGATGATAGGATTTGATATGATGATATAGTGTTGAAATACAAGTGGCGGGTGAAGATACCCGCCACTAAAAAATATTTCGCTTCGATAAAAGCTCAATAAAGTATCTAACCGATGCAGTGTGGACGCAACAGACGCTAAATAGTAGTGCACTTGTTGGTGACATAAAAAACTACTTTGTACCAAACACTTTTTTCAATAGTTCCGTGGTTTGTGCCGCTGGATTTTTGCGAATCTTTGCTTCTTCTTGTGCTACTTGATAAAACATACCTGCCAAAGCACGGTCGGTTACATAGCCTTTTAAATCTGGATTTACCTTTTTAACAAATGGAATTTTATTGTATTGAGCAAACAAAGCAGACCATAACTGCGAAGCGCCAACTTTAGCCAAAGACGAATCAATTACTGGCGCAAAAGCTGCAGTTAAAGGCGTGGTAGTTTTACTTTTTAAATAAGTAGTTGCAGCGCTATCACCACCTTTTAAAATACCAAATGCATCAGTAATACTCATACTTGTGATGGCATTTACAAAAATAGGCGCAGCACTTTTCGCAGCATCTTCAGCAGCACGGTTCATGCTTACAATGGCATCATCTACTTGTTTATTAAAACCCAATGCACGTAGCTTTTGCTCCACTTTTTGTGCCTCTGGCGGTAGTAAAATTTTTACAGCAGCGTTACCTAAAAAGCCATCAACACCTGATAATTGTTCAGCACCTTTTTTTACACCAATTGCCAATGCTTCTTTAAGCCCCTTGCCTACTTCATCGGTGGTTAAGCCGCTAGTAGTGCCAGTTTTAGCAACATCGGTTGCCTTTTTAATTAAGCCTTTTAAGCCTTGTGCTTGTGAAAAAGCGGCTAAAACGGTGGTAGCTATTGCTAGTGTAATAATTTTTTTCATGTACTTGCTTTAATTGAGATAATGCGGCAAATTAACGTTGATTTTGTTAGTAAAACACTAAATAACTACTGCTTGGCAAGTAATAATTCTGTTAGTTCTGCAACCCCTTCACTTGCAGTTTTCTCAATCATGGTGATATTTTGCAGAGAAGATGTGTATGGTATTTTTTTATCAATAATAAATTTAGGAATACTGCGCTTTGCAATATCTATTAAACCAGCAGCAGGATATACTTGTAAGGATGTACCAACCACCACAAAAATATCAGCCGCAGCAACCACAGCAGCAGCCACTTCAATCATTGGCACTTCTTCTTCAAACCACACTATGAATGGTCTCAGTTGCGAGCCATCTTCTGCCAAATCACCAAGATTAATATCGCCTTTAATTTCGTATGTTTTAGTGCTATTAGCAACACTGCGCATTTTAAATATTTCGCCATGCAAATGCAATACATTAGTGCTACCACCACGTTCGTGTAAGTCATCAATATTTTGTGTAATGATGGTAACGTCAAAATGCTTTTCTATAGCAGCTAGGCCAATATGAGCAGCATTTGGCTGTGCTTGCGCCACATCTTTTCTACGTTGGTTGTAAAACTCTAAAACCAATGCAGGATTAGCTTTGAAGCCTCTAGGTGTAGCCACTTCATACACATTATAACCTTCCCACAAACCGCCACTGTCTCTAAAGGTTTTTAAGCCGCTTTCAGCGCTGATACCTGCACCAGTTAGTACTACTAATTTTTGCTTTGCCATGGGGTAAAAATAATTAAACCTTGGTGCTTTTAGTCTTCATTTTTAGATGAGATGCAGCGAGAGAAAATTTACATACAGCGAGCAATCGTATAGAGGGAATTATTGGCGTTTTAAAACAATAGCCAAGCTATCTTTTGATGTGATAGCAATTAAGCTATCGTTGGTTTTAGTGATGATGTAAGGCAGAAACGCCGTGTCATGTTTTACAAACAAAGTGTCTGCTTGTAAATAGTAATAGTCGCTAGTAGAATCCTTTGGCGATAACATATTGACAGTGCTATCTACATTGAATTTGAAGACATATTGGCTATCAAGTATAGCAGATGATAAGGCAGCAGCTACCGACGATTTACTATTATTTATTACTGTATCTACTTGCCATTTACCTACTATGTTAAAAGGCTGACTATTTTTTGCTTTGGGGGCAAACCATTTACATGAAATACCAGTAATAATGATGCTTGCAACAGCTATGGTTGCGATGATTATCTTTTGCATTTTTTGCGGTTTTATTTGTGAGAAAAATAAAATTGCAGGCCCGCATAGCTTAATAGTAAATAGCGGCAAATAGTAACCATTAACAATTGTTAAAGAATTGAAAAATGGTAAATCGCAAGTTTTCAGGCATAAAAAAGCCCCGACTAATCTAGGCTTTTACTAGTAAAAAATATGTTTAAACAGCGTAGTCAGAAGCAGGCATTTCACCTAGTTCCATAATAACGTTCCATTCATCTGAAGTTACAGGCTGTACAGATAAACGACCTAAGCGTACCAATGCCATTTTTTCTAGTCTTACATCAGCTTTTACTTGTGCCAAACTTACAGGCTTTTTAAGCTTTTTTACAGGCTTTACATCTACAACTACCCAGTTTGTATCTTCAGTTGTTGGGTCTTGATAATGTTCTTTTACAAGCTTTGCAATACCAACTATTTCCATGCCTTCATTACTATGATACCATAGCAACAAATCGCCTTTTTTCATGGCTTTTAGGTTGTTACGTGCTTGGTAGTTACGTACGCCATCCCAAAATGTTTGTTTATCTTTTTCAAACTGATCCCAACTGTATTTAAAAGGTTCAGATTTAATAAGCCAATAGTTCGCCCCTGCCCCTGAAGGGGTATTTTGTAAGTTTGACTTTATCGCTTTTTCACTCATAATATTTATTTTAAACTAGAGTTTCACTTTTCGCCCTTTAGGGTTGGGGCTTTACCATCCACTTGCCAATACATCGGCTAAGTGCATTACCTGTAAACCAGCATTATTGTGTTTGTTTCTACCATCAATATGCATTAGGCAACTCATATCGGTGCTAATCAAATAATCAGCCTTAGTATCTATAGCATTGGTTATTTTTTGGTCAGCCATAGCAATACTTATTGGCTCGAACTTTACAGCAAACGTACCGCCAAAACCACAACAGGTTTCTACGTCATTCATCTCTACCAGTTCTAGTCCTTTTACCTTGCTTAATAGTTGCCTTGGTTCATGTTTAATTTTACATTCTCTTAAACCAGCACAGCTATCGTGGTAAGTTGCTTTACCATTAAATGTGGCACCAACATCATCTATTTTCAACACATTTATTAAAAAATCACTTAGCTCAAAAGTACGCTGACCAAGTGCAACCACTTCTTTATGATTTGCCGCAGTATCAAACAATTTTGGGTAGTAATTTCTTACAAAACCCACACAGCTAGCACTTGGCGCAACAATGTAATCAGCACCATCAAAGTCTTTCATAAACTTGCTACACACTTCTTTGCTTTCGCCCCAAAAACCAGCATTAAATGCAGGTTGACCGCAACAAGTTTGATTAGCATTATAGCTAACCTTGCAACCAACTTTTTCAAGCACTTTTACCATATTAAAAGCAACTTGTGGATATAGTTGGTCAACAAAACATGGTATAAAAATTTGTACATTCATGCACCAAACCCTTATTGGGAAATTTATTTTCTAAATGATTGATTGAGTGTTATCATTTTTAATGCTGTAATAGCCGCTTCTTCGCCTTTATGGCCATGAATACCACCAATACGTTCTATGGCCTGCTGTTCTGTATCAACCGTTAAAATACCAAAGACCGTTGGCACATCTAGTAGCATATTTAAGCTTACCACACCATCTGTTACAGCTTTACACACATAGTCAAAATGTGGTGTATCGCCTCTAATTACTGTGCCTAAAGCAATAAATGCATCCGCTTTTCGCTTTGCATTTTCTTGGTAAGCTTTTATGGCAAATGGTATTTCAAAAGCGCCAGGCACAGTAATTACTTTAAACTTAGCGCCTTGTGCTTTCAAGCTTTTTTTCGCACCAGCTTCTAGCTTGTTTACTATATGAGCGTTCCACTCTGTTTTCACTATAACAACAAAGGCATCCTTTGTTGAGGGGATGCCTTTTTGCAATGCGATGTTACCTTTTGTAGCCATACATTAATTTACGCTCAAGTCAGCCTTTTCTACACTAATTTTATTGATGTATTTATCAGCTTGTTGCGCTTTTTCTGTTTTAGGAAATTTCTCTTTTAATGATTTGAATAAGTCTAGCGCTTCTTTATCTTTCTTTAAAGTTGCACTTAACAAAGCGGCACGAAACAAATATTCAGCAGATAATGCTTCATCTGACTCGAATGTGCTACCAGCTTTTTTGTAACTATCTACAGCATCATCATTTTTACCTGCTTCAGCATAAGCATCACCAAGTACACCATAAGCAGCAGCTTGTACTTGCTTAGCACTAGTTTTAAAGTCTTTTAGATGCTCAATAGCTTTATTAAAATCGCCAAGCTTTAAGTAACTAACACCTGCATAGTAATGTGCAAGATTAGCAGCTTTTGTACCGCTGTAATTATTGATAATGTACAAAACACCTTTGTTTGTACCATCACCTTCAAGTACCAATTTGGCACTATCTTGTTGAAAATACTGTTGCGCTTTGTAAATAGCATCAGCTGCTTTCTCTTCTTTGGGTTTAACAATAAATTGTTTGTAGCCATAATAACCGCCAAACACTACAACAATACCAACTAATAATCCAGTTATGAATTTTCCGCTTTTATCCCAAAATGATTTAGCTTTTGATAGGGCTTCGTTTGTTTCTACCACCTGCGTATCAACAATCTGTTCGCTCATGAATGTGTAATTTGAAATTTGAAATTTATGGGTTTGTAATCGTTAGTTGTTTCTTCGTTCCTCAGAATGACATTTTTTAATCGTAATCGAAAGGATACGCTTCATCTAAATACACGTCTTTGTAAACTTCACTGTCATCTGGCCATGGGCTTTCTTCAGCAAATTTTACGCTTTCTTCTACTAAGTTATTGATTTTTGCATCAATAGCATCAATCTCTTCTTGTGTAGCAAATTTATTATCTAATATAGTTTGTAGCACACGGTGAAGTGGATCTTGGCTTTTGTATTCATCAACCTCATCTTTACTACGGTATTTTTGAGGATCGCTAATTGAATGACCTTTGTAGCGATACGTTTTCATTTCTAACAAAGTAGGCCCACCGCCTTCTCTTGCACGTTTTACAGCTCTAGCAACTGCTTCGTGCACCGTTTCTGCTGTCATACCATCTACTTTATCAGAAGGCATTTCGTAAGCATCGGCTAATTTATAAATGTCTACCACGTTACTAGTACGTTCTACTGAAGTACCCATAGCGTATTGGTTGTTTTCGCAAATGAAGATAACTGGCAATTTCCAAGTCATAGCCATGTTAAACGTTTCGTGTAACATACCTTGTCTTGAAGCACCGTCACCAAAAAAGCAAAGGCAAACATTGTCTGTACCTTTATATTTTTCAGCAAAAGCTAAACCTGCACCTGTACCTATTTGAGCACCTACAATACCGTGGCCACCAAAGAAATAATTGTCTTTGCTAAAAAAGTGCATACTACCACCTTTACCTTTAGAGCAACCAGTAGCTTTACCATATAATTCGGCCATACACTCATTCGCTGTCATACCTTTTGCAAGACCTAAACCATGGTCACGATAAGCAGTAATAAAAGGATCCGAATGTTGTGTAGCAGTCATGCAACCTGCTGCTAAAGCTTCTTGACCTACGTAAGCGTGGAAGAAACCACGAATTTTACCAGCCATTTTGTACATTTCTTCAGCCTTTAATTCAAACTGACGTATTAACTGCATTACCTCGTACCAATACAGGTAAGTTTCTTTAGAAAATTTAGTTTGTGCCATACAAAAATTTGAGGTGCAAATATATGCGTTGTAACAATACAATTTTCTGCAAGATTTTTACTTGAATTTTAATGCGGATTGATGACGTTTTAATCTTGATAATTAGATGGTTATTTGAAATTATTGGTTGAACAATGGTGCAGACTATTGATAAAATAATATTTTACGCTTGTCGAAATACGTACTGTGTTTTTTAAGTAGATAAATAGGCAACTTTATGTTTTGGTAAGTGTTTGTTAGATATAGCATTAATAATTGCATAATACGAAGCAGCCAATAAATAAGGCTACAGATGCAAAGCGATAAGGACGTACAAGTAGGTACATCGTAAACTCAGTATAAACTTGCAAGGAACGATGAAAAGCGGTACAAATGCTGGTTACAAAAGAAATGAAAGAATTATGATAGGTAACAGATTTATAAAATTTAACCCCAACGAGAACGGACAAACGAAGTTTGAACAGATGTTGGATTTATTTACACAATTACTTACGTACACCAATGGTGATGCAACTGAGGCTTTGAGCTGGATGAATGAACTGGATAAAAAATACCAATTTACCACGAGCGAATATGGTATGGGCGATTTTATTGAGGACCTAAAACAGAACGGTTACTTGCAAGAAAACCCTGCTGATGGCAGCATGAAAATTACGGCTAAAAGTGAGCAAAGCATTAGAAAACGTAGCCTTGAAGAGATTTTTGGTAAGCTGAAAAAGAGCAAAACTGGTAATCATCAAACATTTAAGCCAGGCCAAGGTGACGAGATAAATCCTGAAACGAGGCCGTTTCAATTTGGTGATACGTTAGAGCAAATAGACTTTACCGAAAGTATTAGAAATGCGCAGATAAATCATGGTGTAGAAAGTTTTAGAATGCAAGAGGATGACTTGCAAATACGTGAGACAGATTTTAAAACGCAGACTTCTACCGTGTTAATGATTGACATTTCTCACTCGATGATTTTGTACGGTGAAGACAGAATTACGCCTGCTAAAAAAGTAGCGATGGCTTTGAGTGAATTGATACAAACAAAATATCCAAAAGATACGATTGATATTGTGGTATTTGGTAATGATGCGTGGACGATTGAGGTGAAAGACCTACCCTACTTGCAAGTTGGCCCATATCACACGAATACTGTTGCAGGGCTAGAATTAGCGATGGATTTGCTACGCAGAAGAAAGAATCCCAACAAGCAAATATTTATGATTACCGATGGCAAACCTACTTGCTTGAAAATTGGTGGTAAATATTATAAAAACAGTTTTGGGCTAGATAGAAAAGTGGTGAATCGTTGTATTAATCTAGCTGCGCAATGTAAAAAGCTGAAAATTCCTATTACAACTTTTATGATAGCTAGCGACCCCTATTTACAAAGTTTTGTACAAGAGTTTACTGAGATGAATAACGGCAAAGCCTTTTTTGCCAGCCTTGATAAATTGGGTGCTTTTATTTTTAAGGATTTTGAAAGTGGCAAAAGGAAGACGGTGTACTAGTGTGTATTTGCAAATTATTTAAAAAAGTATTTTACCTGATTTCTAAGTATTGGGATTATTAAAGAAGATTCAAAATAGTTTAAAAGAAATACAATGTAATAAATAAGTATATTAATGATTCATAAAAATGCCCACGCTCTAGTTCTTCTATATTCTTTGTGCCAGTTTGTTGTAATACACAGGGTTAATCAATTTACCTGTTTAATACATATAATTAATTAATATTTTATACGATAGAATTTATTACTCGTGGAACTTACCTAATTTTTAAGAATACACCCTTTAAAAAAAATATTAATTTTATATACAAAATTTATTTTCTTGCGTAATTGAAAAAGAATGAACTTAAAATCGTTCTCTGTTTGCTTTTACGTTCCTTTCTATTGTTTTACAAAATTAGCAGATTGAAAAATACTACCATTAATAAAATTGACAATATAATTACCTCTTGCTAATTTTACAGCATCAATGCTAGTTTGGGTAAGTCCACTTTGCACAATTTGTGTGGATAAAATTTTCCCATCAATGCTAACTACTTTCACAGTTGCACCTACCATTGCTTTAGGGTGGCATAAAATGATGATATTATTTACTGGATTAGGATATAATACCAAACTAAGATTTGGATTATCATCTAAAGCAACAATGCTACTGTATTTAAATGTACCATCATGGTCCACCATTTTCAACCTGTAAAACTGTGTACTTACTGTTTTGCTTATATCGGTAAATTGATAAGTGCTTCCATTGCTTATTTTCTTAGAATTTACTTTTACAAGGTGACCAAAGTTTTTAGAATCAAAACTTTTTTCAACGTCAAAATAATCAAAATTAGTTTCATTTATAGTTTCCCAATTCAACTTTGGTTGGCTGTTAATTAAAGTGCCCGAGAAAGATTTAAGTGTAACTGGAAGACTACTACCACATATTATAGGTATTGTTTTGCTATTTCTTGGTATAATACTAGTAGTAACATCAAAATCAAGATTATTATTGCTTGTTTCTTTACAACCATTTATCTTTCTTAAAGCAGCTTGGGTAGTTGATAAATTAATGCCAGCTTCAAATGTCTCTGAAACATTTATATCCAAATTAATTTCCTTGATCGCCTTAGCCAATTTAAATCCTAAATAGCTAGCGCCTGATGGTATTGTTGGGTGCGTACCATCGTTGCTAGTGTACCAATATGCATTTCCATTTGTACTATCTGAAAAATGACCAGTAATCCAGCTGGAATTATCAATATAGTTTACCCCTTTTAAAGCACATGTTTTTTTCATGTAATCCCAACGATCTGAAATTTCCGGTATTGGATAGCCATTTGGCCACCACGCACCTACAATATAAATTTTTGTATTGGGTAAGTAATATTTTATACTGTCTATACATTTAGTAAAGTTGTAAAAACGCCAAAACGGAACGATTACAAAAATAATTCAAATCGTTTACTTTTTGGCGTTGGTGCAAATATGGCTTAAATGTTAGTTAAAGAGGTATTAATTGCCTCTTTTTTTATGCCTATATTTGCCGTGCCAATCAGTTAAAAATACATCCTTATAATACGTCAAATACTACCTACCCTCAAAGGCTGGTAGCACTCGTGTTATGAGGATTTTTAATTGATTGGCGTTAATTTGAAATCAGCTACCAGCCTCACATAACTAAAAAAGCCCCCAAATTTGGGGGCTTTTTTTTACAGTGGATAGTTAGTAGTTACTACCTCTATTTTGCGCTTCTGATAGCCTGATTTGATGTTTACCGATACGCCCTGCTCAACACTCCATTGATGCCATTTAAACTCCTTTCTATAACGCTTCAATAACTCACTTGGATAGCTGCTTAACATAAACTTTCCTTTGATACCGCTAAGCGTTTGCAATAGCTTTTCAAAGTCATCTTCAGTATAGCCATCGTAGTGACCCATGCAGCTATTATAGTAAGGTGGGTCAGCATAAAATAAAGCACCTTCACGGTCACGGCTTTGAATTACGTAGTTGGCGTCTGCGCACTCAATTTGCGTGTTCTGAAGGCGAACGGCCAGCGTTTCAATAAACTGGTCTTTTTTATTCTGCACCTTCTTACTTATGCTGTTATCCTTTTTCTCATAGCCCCAGTTACCGTCAAGCTGTGCGCAAAAGCTTTGTGAAGAAAGTACCCAAACAGCCCATGCACGTCTTACTTCATCATGCAAGTGCGGTGCTGCATATACGATGCTTGCGTCTTCATGTTGCCGCCTACTGTGCAATGTAGAACGAACCAAAGCGGCCAAGTCGTGAAAGCGATTTTTAACCACTTTGTAAAAATTAATGACCTCGCCATTCGTGTCATTAATTAACTCCAGTTCGGTAGGCTCTTTAGCAAAAAAGAATGCCAACCCACCTGCAAAGACCTCGTTGTAACTATCATGCGCTGGCATTATCTTAAGCAACGCTGGTACTAGTTTTTGTTTGCCGCCGTAGTACGAAAGCGGTGTTCTAAGGTTTATTTGTTTTCTTGTCATAATCGGGATTTTCCTACCCCCGATGAATGAATAAATAAAAAAAGCCTATTGTAGAAACAACAGGCTTAAGTGAATTTTTTGCGACAAAAATTACTATGCCTCGAAGTTAAATATTTTTTATTGTGTTAACAAATATTTAATGTGTTGTTACACAATCTTAATTGGTTCTATTACTACCAAATTATTAAAAAACCTATTCTCTCGTCAGCTTAACATTTGCATCATAAGTAATTGTACCTGTAACCTCAGTAGATACAACTACGTTACTGCCTGCTTTTGCTTTAATTCTTATAGATGAATAAACAACATCACCAGTAGTACTGATTGTAGCATCTGTAGCACCCATTTCAAACAAATACTTTGTTCTTTCAGTATCAGTGACATCATGGTAAACAATCTTTGTTTTAATTGTACCTGCCGTAATTGCTGATATATTTAGATTGCAATCAACAGTTATAAAGGCATCAGTTGCGCCAACAGCTTCGGTAATAATAGTTGTTGCTGCCGTTTGCTCAACCAATGATGCTGTAGTTGGATAGCTGCTGTTCTGTATGTAATCTTTATACAAAAAAACTTCTTCTTCACCACCATTAATAGGTGTAGCAAAATAGTCTATAGTCAACAAAAAATAACTTCCTTTTGGTGCAGTACCGTCACAAACAATTAACATTGCTTTTTCGTCATTGTAATTTAGTTGATTGGCTTGAGATAAAGGTGCATTAATTAACACTTCTATTCTGCTTTCGTATGCTACATTTGCGCTCATACCTGCTACAATATTCACTGTGTTTGTTTGAAAACTATTATCTCTTGCAAGTCGTAATTCAGTAAAACCAGTCATATTATTTGCAATAATTTTCATCGCTGCATAGCGTCCTCTGGGCATAGGGATATAACCAAACATATTTTTATCTAAAGGGTATTTTATGCTAAAAGTTTTACGTTCATAGGTTGTTGTGTTTTCACCTAATCCTATCTGAATACTTCCTTTTACAAATGCTCCAAATTGTTCTTGAAATTTAAAATAAGTACCTGGTAAAACTGTCAAATTTTCTATAATTAATTTCCCGAAGAGATACGACGCGTCTAACAATTTAGAAGCATAACCACCAACTATTAAATTGTACACATATACATCGCCTTGCCCTAATAAAACAAATACAGGTCTTAAATCGTCTGAAAATGTATTATAAACAGACAAATTATTAAACACTACATTAAAGCATTTTGCCTCTAGTAATACAGCAACACCTTCACAAGCTTGAAGCATTATATTTTCAAATCTTACATTGCTACACTCAGAAAGGTTTATGCCTCTACCTTTAGCACCAGAACCAAACATTTCAGAGCGCTCTACAAATATATTGTTTACCTGTATATTCTCTCCGTACTGTAAGAGTACTGCTCCTGCTCCTGGATTATAGGCTTTGATATTGTCAATGCGAATATTTCTGGCGTACTGTATATGCACGCCAGCTTCTGGATTAGAATTAGACGGGTCTGCGTGTAGATAAAGATTTTTAATTTCTACGTTTTCAATTAAATCGCTTATTTGTACAATTTTTCTTTGATTGGTGTCTGATACCACTGCAACAGATAAAGCATAACCGATTGGTCTGTCAAAGGTTACTATTCTAGTAGTAGGATTAATAGCTGTTATTGGTGCGTAAAAAAACCAATCTGGTTCATAAGCATCATATAAAGCCTGTCCTAATCTTAAAAAACAAGTTTTACCCACTTCTAAACCTGCCACGCTTGCTACACGAACATAGTTTTGTGTAGCTATAGTATCTTGGTCTATGATGGCATGAACTTGATTTTCTGCTTTACTACCTAAATAAATAAATTCAGCATTGTTATACAGATTTAATCTTGGCATTCCATTACCCACATAACTTACTCCTGGTTTTAATCTTACCCCTCTTTGAACTAACCATTCAGGTCTACTTGTATAAAACTCACCACTTGGTATATTAACTACACCACCACCTTGTTCATATACAGCGTCTATACTATCTTGCAATGCGAATACATCTTGTCCTATATCAGAACCATTTAAACCAAATAATTTGGGATTAATAGTGTCTTCTATAATAGCTATCCACCTGCCAATTTCTTGATCATTAGGCGCAACCACTGTACCGCCATTAGGCTTAAGCGTACTAAAAGCATCATACCGATATTTGGGCATTACGGTATCCCCCACAGATGTCCTTCCACCAATGCTTACGACTTTACCATTAACTGCTGTAGCGGTCAACAAGTCTACAGATGTTGCGAAGTCATAAATAGGTAATTGATTTGGGTCTACCATCCCATCTACCAAATCTGCTTTTACAGCCAAATTTTCAATGTTCGCCTTGCCATTTAAAGCATCAGGCAATCCATCTACATGGTCAAGAGGTACAGCATTATCTTTAGTTCTGAAGCTTGTAAATGTCTCTAACCTTTGCGCTACTGTTGGTACTCTTGTGCCATCCCACCAATCTTGTATCTGCTGTTCAGTTGCCATGATTAAAGTTTAATAATTGCAAAATCGAATTTCAATTTTTGATCAACGTTTCCAAACTCCCTAACGGCAAGTTTAAAACTGCCAAGTTGCTTATCAGCTACCACCCATGCCACATCATTACTATAGTTAGCATCACCTTCGTAACAGTACAGGCTACCAGTAACGATATAATTAGTATTTAATAATGCAGGGAATGAAATTGTGAAAATGCTATCATTCTCGCCAACAGCATTAGGCCAGCTAGGGTTGCCAGGACCACCACCAATATTGCCATGTTGTGGCAAATTGTAGCTGGTAGCATAATGTATACCTGCTGGTTTATTGGTAATATCTGCCCAATCTGGTGTATAAGCATTAAACGATGCTGTAAGTGCAGTAAGATTTGTGGTTAATGTACCAATGGCTGTTTCAGCATCTTTCAAGCGTTTAAATAAGCCATTAGCAAAGTCTTTATTCTCAAAATTTGCCCAAGGGTACAAAGTGCCAGCACTGCCAAATGTGGCTATTCTATCTATTGTATAATTGTAAAATTGTGGTGTAACACCAGTGGCAGGGTCACCAAAACTTGCGGTGGTTGGTGTGGCTATTATTACCACATTGGTTTGTACAGCACCACCTAAAAATGGCAATATCTCGCCGTTAATGCTTACCCAGCCGTTACTTATTACACCACTACCATTATCGGTACAGCCTTGTATTACGTAGCTATTACCACCAATAAAGCTAAGAGCTTGCAATTGCTGCAGTTGCTGTTGCACAAACTCAAAAGTATCGGCACTAAATGGCCAGCCGTAGTTCTTATTTGCAAAATCTAATAGTTTCATAAGCCCCTAACCCCTAAAGGGGAATATTTAATTGTTTAAAAAATGTTTCGTTTCCCTTTCTCCCCTTTAGGGGTTGGGGGTTAAATGCTTTGTAAATAAAAATTCTTGCCATCCATTTTATACTCATTCACTTTGGCTTTTACCTTGGCTATTTGTGCTGGTACCGTAATTAAAGTACCAGGTACTTGCACCGTAAAATCTAAACCTGTATCCGCACCATACAAATAATTAACTGTAGTGCTTGTGCAGTATCTTATCTCAGGCACATTAGTAGCATCATACAGGTATTCTTTGCCGTAAACCTTAAAGTCTATCACTCTAATTCTACGTTGTATTTTGTCAAAAGCATCATTCAAAACCTTTTGCAAATACACCACCTGACCATTATTTGCCAGTTGATACATCACAGCATTGCGGTAAGTATCAAAGCTGTCGTAAGCCTCACGCAACGGCTTGTTAGCAGCCAATACAAATAGCACCAGCGTATTGCTTCGCAGCCATGTTGGTATTAACCACTGAACCAATTTTGTAAATGCTATTTTAAACATGCCCCTAACCCCTAAAGGGGAATTTTAAAACGTTAATAATTCAAATATTCTACACCCTTACACCCCTTTAGGGGCTGGGGGCTTACACATCAGCTATATAATTAATGGTTAAACCACCTGTATCAAACTTGCAATAGCCAGCAAATGGCACAAACGAACTGCCCACACTTTGGTAAGTACCACCAGCAGGTTTACGCTGCATACTTTTCAAGTTTACCTTGCGGCGGCTTACACCGTAGCAAGCTTGCAATGCATCAATAAATCCAGCATTGGTAAACTCACCATCAAACTCTAATTGCGTAGGGTAAAGCGTTGCTGCATCACGTACAGGATAGCCAGCAGCATCGGTACGCAAGCCATTAGCATCTAACAATAAAGGATTATAGTAAACATCAACCTCAGCTTTTAAAAGGTCAGCTACTTGGTTGTAAATGATTAGCGTAGTACCTGCGAATTTTACTTTTGTTTGCATGTAACTTTCAAAAGCTGCGAACTCGGTATTTGATAATGGCACTAAATCCGTACCGTTCAATTTTGCCACTTTAATCAACACCACACGTACAGCGTTTAAAGTCGTTTCAGTACAAGCTGCATAAGCTATAATCTTACTAGCTGTAATCTGTGTATCGTTGTAACCTGTGTTATCAAATACATCGGTTTCAGTGTACAATGGAAAGCCAAATTGAAAGTCCTTAGCTTTTTGGCGATACCAGCTTAATTTACCGGGTTTAAGTGTAGCAATTTTTGCATCTACAACCACACCAAAAGCATCCTGCAACTTTTCAAAAGTCATTATTGCAAACACCTGTATGTAAAACATCAAACGCCAAATAGCCACCTTGCTAGTATTGGCAAACATGCCCACAGCAGCCGTATTGCCTTGCGCTGTAGCAAGCCTTACACCTTCAGCTACCATGCTATCAAATATGTCTGTTGTAGTTCGTGCCATAGTTATTTATCCATGTGATGGCGGTAAGCCAACGGTGTAATAAAGTGTCCATTCGTCTTCGTAGGCTGTTGCTTGGTCGGCTGTTAGTGCTGATGCTGGTTTATTGTTTTCAGTAAAAATCGCTGCTACACTTTTTTTATCAAAAGCAATAAATGGCACTTCAATACTTTGCCCTGCTTCTAAATCAGCCGTTATGTCTAGCCCATTTAGCTCAGCCAATTCATTTACCCTCTCAACATCGCCTAGCTCTTGTATGGCTATGTCTAAAAGTGTTTGCCCATATCTTGCTATAATTGCCATTAACTAAGCTTAATTGTTGTTTTATCATTTGTGTTAGCACCTTCAAACGTTTCTTTTATACCATCTCTAAAAAATACTTGTCGCACCTTTCTTAAAAGATTTGAAGGGTTTTCATCTTCTAAATAGTTAACAGCACCAACTGTTGCATCGGGGGTTTCTTTAAAGCTGCCATCTTCACTAAAAAACAATGTTTTCTTTTGTTGCTCTAAACTCTCTCCAATTATAAAATCACCATTTGTAATCTGTAAGTCATTAGTGGCATTAAGTAAAATATCTTTTGGCATCAGTGTTTTACTTTTGGGTTTTCTAAATTAGCCTTCGTTGTTGCTGTTATACTTGCATTCGCCCATGTAAATGCTGCTGTTTTTAAAGCTGCACCTCCATCTGATGGAATGGGTGACCAAGTTTTAAAGACCGTTTTAATGGCATTTAAATCGTTTTCCAATACGTTGATTTTTGTAACCAAATCACCAACCTTTACCATGCCATCCAATGTGCCACCATTCATTACAATTCCCGTATCGGTTATTTCAAAAGAACTTGCACCAATCTTTATTCTGTACTTATCGGCTTCACCAACTGCAATAACCATCCAATCATCGGCATCCTCAATTCTTATAGCTAAAGCCCATGTGTTTTGTTTAGGTAAAATGGTTAGGCTCTGGTTGCCATCTAATACTGGTCGTAAACGCACATCGTGGTAAACTGTGCCGTCATTATCATCATCTATCAAATCACAGGTAAATTCAGTTTCATTAACATTATCAACCTTAGCCAAAATGGTAGAAGATGGCCCCACTTGTGCGGCTATTTCTCTTAGCTTTTGTCGTATTTGCTCTTTTTTATCCACTGCCTAATAATGTTCCTAATTTTATTTTTTGTCTACCACCAGCTGGTGAAAAATCGCCATCAACACCTTCTATAAAAATCAATGCATTTCGTTCAGGGTAATCCTCACTCGTTATGTGGCTTGCCATTAATGGC
Source organism: Parasediminibacterium sp. HNIBRBA5674 (assembly GCF_056745525.1). NCBI lineage: Bacteria > Pseudomonadati > Bacteroidota > Chitinophagia > Chitinophagales > Chitinophagaceae > Parasediminibacterium > Parasediminibacterium sp. HNIBRBA5674. The sequence continues at coordinate 37,962 of NZ_JBQWIE010000025.1, forward strand.
TCTGCTAATGGTTCTAAAAAAGTAGTTATCATACCTTCGTAACCACGATTTACCAGTTTTTTTCTTTCATCATCTGCTAACTGTTTTAAAAATGCCTCGTTTTCAATAACTGTCTTTTTTGTTACTACATTTCCTTCAGCTGGGCCCATCTGCACATGGTGCTTTTCACCTGTTTTTCTTCTGTATTCTAACCTAATATTCACAGTTGCCAGCTCTTTTCTATCAGCTAGCTTTAAATCATCATCTTTTATCACATTCCAATCCAGCTTATGCTGTATTTTTTTTGTAAAAGCGACATGTCGAAAGCCAACATATAATTTATTAAAAGTGAAAAAGACTGTTAACCCACATTTTTCTTTAAACCAGTCTAAAACTTGCACACCTGTATTGTTTTTAAACATGGCTTTGGGTAGTGGTATATTAGGTATCGCTTCACTTAAAATAATATCAGTTCCCTGTATCAAATCATTTAAAATGGTTCTTACAGTGGTTGCACCATAGGTTTTAGTAAAATCTGTTTTCTTACGCAGTTGATAGCTGTAGCCTTCGCACTCAATTTCTAGTGGTATGCTAAAGTTTATGCGCCTTATAAACCCCATAAACCTCAATGGAACATTGCCATTATAACCAGCACTCACACTTATTTTCATTCCTTCAGTAAACTGCAACTGTGTTGGTATATTTTTATAGGTAACACCATTTTTTTTTAACCTACAAATGCCAGGTACTTTAACTGTGGCACTATCACTGTAATTATCAATATGCCTGCTCCATTTTACCGCATTAGGATGAAAGGCCTTAAACCCTTCAATCTTAATATCACAGTCCATTATAAATGCCATAATTATTCTGCTTCAAGGGTAAAAATGCTATCACTACACAGCTTCATGGTAAATGGCCGCACATGCTTTCTGCCGCCTTCAACTTCGGGCAAATCCCAACTTTCAATACATACACGGTCATCAGCTTCTAAGAAAAAATCAGTTAAAGCATTTTCTAGTTTAAAACTAGCACCTGCTTCGTGCAGTTTTTTAAGCTGCGCCAAATCGTCCGATGGAAAAAAACGATCCTTTTTATCTATAAAAAAGCCTTTGATATTTATTTGATAATCGTCAATGCTGTACAACTCTTTTACTCTACCTCTACGTTTGTTTAAGGTGGTTTTAACGAAATCTACACTACCACTAATTCTTATTACACTATAAGGTAAATAAAACCGAGTGCCATTGTCTGCAACCAAAGTAGTGGGTAACCATATTTCTACACCTAAATAGTATTCTTGAAAGTAACTGCCATTCCTACTTTGCTCACCAGTAAAAAAGCCGTTGGCAAACCCCTGTTTCACCAAAAAATTGCCATTTGGCTGTATCACCTCACTACCTTTTGGCGGTATGCCATGTGGCTTCGTGCCAAATGTGCGTTTATATAACTCTTCTAATTCTGTTGCAATGCTTGCCATATTAGTTAACTGCTGCGCCGCTGTTTAATACTCGTAAATACATTTCTTCAAAAATATCCTGCAACTGAGAGGCACTTTCTTTAACAGTGCTAGAGTGTAGCTCAATTTTATCTGTAAATTTTACACCATAAATATTAATCACACGTGGACCACCACTTGTAATGCCTTTGGTGGTGCTATTGGCATCATCGGGGATGCCAGCACCACCTGTGTTTTTACGCTTCATGGCATCATCTAATGACATGATGTAATCCATAGCACTACCTTTTTGATTAGTTTTTAAAATATTGCCACTTTTAGTGATGCTTTTGGCCAATCCCAAAAACTCATTTAATGCCTTAGCATTACCGCCAAAGGTTTCTTTTTGTAAGGTTTGGCTATGAGCTATATCGTAAGCTTTGCTAATTGTTTTGTACAAGGGGTCATCGCTTTTTACAAGGCTTTCTCTGTACTTTTTATCTTGGTCTGCTTGCCAGCTTGCACTACCCTTTGCTGCACCTACACCATATATACCAGCTATTTGCTGCCCTGCTTTTTGTGCGCTACCTATACCCAATACTGCCTGAGCAGCACCTTTGGCATCTGCCCATGCACCGCTAAAATCACCTTTAAACAATTTTGCCAAGGCACTGCCTACCAGTTGTATGCCTTGCAGCAGTTCTGTAATTCTATTTATTACATAATCTTTTATTACTGTGCCAAAGTTTTTCATTACTTCCCACACCCCTAATACTACCTTTCTAAAACCCTCGAAGTGGTCCCAAGCATATTTAACACCTACTACCAATGCTGCTATACCAGCTATAATCCATGTAATAGGGTTCGCTAGCATAGCAGCCGTAAGCTTCCACATGGTACTAGTTAAAAAACCAGTAGATATTGATGCCAGTCTAATACCAATGCTCATTGCTATTGCTTCGGTATTAGCAGCTACAAATGCAATGCCCAGTACGCCAAGTGTAAAGGCAACGGCTTGCCCGTTTTCACTTAAAAAGCCAAGTAGGCTGTTAAGGCCGCCAAGTGCTGTATTTACAGCAGGTAATATGGTTTCGCCCAGCTTGGCGGCGGTAGTATTTATTCTATCTAAAAAAGTAGATATTTTACCTTGTAATGTGCCGCCCAGTTTTTCCATCATTCCATGAAACCTGCCACCTTCGCCAGTTACGGCTTGCATAGCACCAGTAACCATATCGGTGGTTATTTTGCCATCACGCATCATTTTGTCTAGCGTGTTCATGCTTTTGCCCGTTTTCTCGCTTATGGCTTGTAGAGGGTTAAAGCCTGCATTTACCATTTGCAATACTTCTTGCCCTGCAAGGTGGCCTTTGGCACTTACTTGCCCAAATGCAAGGCTTAGGCTTTGTAGCCTTTCGGCACTGCCACCGCTTATATCGCCCAGCATTTTTACCGTGGGCAATACCTTAGTACTAGCTACACCGTAGTTTAGTAGGGTTTCGCCACTTTTTAGCGTATCGTCTTTACTATATGGCGTTACATCGGCATAGCCTTTAAGCTGCCCATACATATAATTACCCTTAGCCTCGCCACCCATTAGAGTACTAAATTTTACTTTACTGGCTTGCACATCCATAGCTTGTTTTACGCTATAGGCAGCGGCTGTGCCAGCCATTACCAAGGGGTTACTTATAAGCCCAGCACCTGGCACTTGGTTAAAGGCATCTTTTACCCATGTTTTTACTCTGCTGCCGTTAAGGGTTTGAAACTTAGACATGTTTTTTTCTAAGTTCTTAATTTCCGAGTTCATTACCCTTAGCCTAAGTATATCGGCAGGGTTGGTTATATCTAAGGTATTACGCTTGTTTTTAAGATGGTCTATGGCACTGCTTAGTTGGTCAATATTTTTACAAACAGCAATATTGGTAGTATTAAATTTTGCAGCAGCATCGCTCATGCCTTTAAACGATTGATGAGCGGTGGATTGCACTTTGCGCAATCCACCGCTCATCATGTCGTTTAGCTTTATTACAAATTCAAGTACATTTGCCATGTTATGATAGCGTTATTATTACTATTTATACTACTGTTTTTTATCGTTCGCAAGTTGCCGTATGTGGTGGTGTTTTTACTACTACTGCTTAGGCAACTTTGGGTAATGCTTACCAGCTATTGGCACTACAAGTATGTGGCTGTGCCAGTATCTTGCAGTATTGGCTTATTTGTATGGCTGGTTTTAAAAGAAAGCCCTACCACCCAGTGGCCAATAATTATTACTACCCTTTTGCCACCTGCCCAGTTGCTAGTAGTGGCTACCTGCTACTACTTTTGGTATCAAAAACACGCACCTAATAAACAATCGTAAGTCATGCAACTCATTATCTGCATTTACCTATGTATTGCCTTTTTTGCTTTTATAGCCTATTTGTGTAGGCATCTATTAGCGGCTTTACCTGCTATTGTTTGGTCTTTTTGCCTCATTGCCTTTTTACCTGCTATACGTTATGCTATTTAAAACCACCCGTAGCAATGTGGTAGGCGTGGTATTTTTTATTGTTTGCATGGTGGTGGTGGCTTTCATTTGCCTACGTGCCTAAGCCACCTTTGTTTTGTTCTGCCTCTCTTTCTCGTACCCACAGTATTTCGTTCAGCTTCATTGCCCACTCATCATCGGTAAGTGTATCTGGGTTTATATGTCCGTAATATATAAGGCAAGCGTTACCCTGCCTTATATATTCATAATCTTTTACTTGGCAGTTTTCTAAATTTTTTTTAGCTCACCGCTTTTAGCTTCTATTAGTTGCGCTAGTAATGGGCTTGCCGCAAAAAAGTATTCATCGCCGGTTTTTATGCGTTCATCGCCACCTAGCCAGCAGTCGTTTAGCAACCGCTCGTTAAAGCCTATGGGGTCATTTGCACTTAGTGCTGTGGCTGCACTTAATTCGGTACGGCTTGGCCTGCGTAGGTAGCCTATGGCATCATCAATATCTAATACAAATATTTGTTTGTGTTCGGCTTTCCAGGCGGCTATTTGCTCGGGTGTGGCTGTGCCTTTTTGTGCTGTTGGTTTCATGTATTATGGTTTATCCTTATTCCCATTTAGGGGTTAGGGTTTTATAAAATCACCGTTTTCATGGCTTTAAAGGGTAGGGTTACATCACCCATTTTGGCGTTTTGTTCCATGCCTATTTTCCAGTTTTCAAAGGCAATACCAGTTGCGGTAATAGTATTAGCTGTTGCCGCAGCATTTAACTTATACTGGCAAGTAATTACAATGGCTGCATAAGGCACCTCGGTAATATCCTCGTAGCCAGCGGCAAGAGCAGCAGCATTTAGCTGGTCTAGCTCGTACTTTAGTATTTTAATATTGCCGCTATAGCTTTTATTGCCGTGGGTTATGTCTATCGGCTCGTTGCCGGCACCGTATATGTATTCTTTTTCTACGGCTTTTTCAAACTCAAAGCCTTTGAGACCAACCACTGTACGGCCTAATATTTTTAAACTGGTCTGTGACCATGCACATTCTTTAGTTGAGAAGCCCATATTTTTTAAATTAAATGTTGTTTGAAAAGCAGTTTAATTACCAGATGTTAAGCCTAGGTCAAACTCAATAAATGTGTTGTATCCTACTGGCCTTACACGACCTTTTATTTTGGTTTTGCTAGTATTAATAATATTACTGGTTCGGTCTACAATTATTTCAATACCACTAATGCGCTCGCCCATCGTTACCTCTACTTGCAGTTTTGCCCTATCTTCAAGGTGCTGGGCATCAAGCTCTTTTATGATACCATTATCCTCGGTATCAACTTCGCCCTCCAACTCGTCTATATACACACTAGCAATAACCTTTGCCACAGCATCAACTACACCACCATGTGCCAGTATACGGTAATCATCATTACTAGCCATATTATCTATACCAAAGTAAAAACCAGCTTTACCAGGATAAGTTAAGAAGCTTAAATAGCCAGCATCATGCAGTGTATCGGTTTGGTAGGTTTGTCCATCTTTGGCGGTAACACCACCAGCAAAAGCAGTTTTGGTAAAACCAATAGTGCCTGTTTGGTTTACTGATAATTGAATACCATTATTACTAGCACCAAGGCCAGCAACAGAAGTAATAGTAATTATACCTGCTGCATTGGTAGCAGTAAAGCCTGTAACCGATGTATTGGCATTAATGGCATTTTTTAATGCTACCGCAACAGTTGTAACTGTAGTTTCGGTATTAGCTTTAATGTAGCCGCCCAAAAATGTCCAATTACCATTTGGCAATGGTGCATATATGTAGATATAATCACCATCTGCACCAATTGTGGTAATAGTAACAGTTGCGGTTGCTTTTGTTTCTGCAACTGGTGCAACAACAATCGCATCCAAGCCGTTTAGCTCTTTAGTACCAATATAAATTTTATTAACACTTAAAGCACCGTTTGCAACTTTGCCGAGTTTAATATGGCAAGCATATTTAACTGAGCGGCCAAGAGCCAACCCAACTGATGCGCTTAAATCATTTTTAGTGCCGCCTAAAACCACACCAGCAAAGCCATTGCTTGCTGTGTTTGGATTAAATATAATATTGCTAGTTTCATCGGCTATACGGCCTTCAATAAGCACACGAAGAAATTTTAATTTATTATTTAACGCCTGAACAAAACCTTTAGCAGCTGTTACCGCTGCTGTTACATCGGCATCAATAAAATTTGTGCCAGCTACATAATTTGGTGGTGGTGTGCGAAAAACACCCAACTTGCTTATTTGACCACCTGCTGCTTCAATCAATTTGTTAGCATATACATTACTAGTACTATCTAGCATTTGTGCCATGGTAACAGTATTTGGCAATAGCAACAAATACAAGCTTTGGTTACCTGCAAGTTCCCCATAAAACTCGCTTATTTGGCGATATGCAAATGGCTCATCTGCCAATGTAATGCCTGCTTGAATAGCTTCTGTAAGGTTATGTACAATCATAACCTTACCTTGGTTGACAGTTTGCTGTGCTGTACCAATCATGGCAGCAAAGCCATCAATATTTTGAATATCCTTTGCAATATTGCCGTTACTAAATGCTATTGATAATTTAGGCTTACTCATTTTGTAAAATTTGTTGCGAGGAGTGGGTTCGAACCACTGACCTTCGGGTTATGAGCCCGACGAGCTACCGCTGCTCTACCTCACGATATAAAAATTAATCTTGTTTATTCTTGTTTTCAACCATTTCGTCTTCAGGCATTTCATTGGCTAAATCTAATGCCACCTGTGCAGCAGCTTCATTAGCTAAAGCCTTGTTTAAAGCCACTTTTGTAGACCCTTTTTTATTGGATTCTGCATTATCAAAAGCTACCTGTTTTTCTGCCACAATTGCTTGCATCAGGTTTAATTGATTGGTAGCCTTTTCTATTGTTTGGGCTTTGTTCAATTTTACAATAACCAATGGTGGAGCTGCCGCTACTTCGCTTTTAAGCACTTCAAATACAATAGGATTACCAGCCGATAACTGCACAGCATTACTTACCGCTTTTTCAGGAGTATCAAATACCTTTTCATCGGTGGTGATGAAAAGTACATCCGCTTCAGGATATATCTCTAAAGCCGCAATGGCAAGTTGTATTTGTTTCTCTTTTTGCATGAATTATGCTTGTATGGTTATAAAAACTTTTTCTTCTCTATCGATTGCCCCTTTTATTTTTTCAAACAAAGGCGCAAAAGCCAATCGGCTAGCTGTTACTTCATCAGCGCTTCTAGCTCTGCCAGGCAATAAGCAGCCTTCAGTGTCAGTAGCAGTATTGCCAGGATGTATGCGGATGCCTTCAAAGCCTGGCACATCTACCAATAATGGCAATGGCTTTTGAAACCTATTACTAAAAGTGATTTTAATCTGATAACGGCCTTCTGGTATACAGGTTTTCCCTTTTACCTTTTTGGCAATAATTGTAGCCAACGGCATTGATTGCTTTAACTGTCTGTCCTGGTCTTCCAAAACAAAGCATTCAAATACCCCATCAACGTAAAGCTTCCCAGTTGTAGCAGTCTCACTTCTAACATCTCTATCTAGTAGCAAATCCATTGGTTACAAAGGCTTTAATGAATGAAATTATTGGTGTTCTAAAGGCGATAAGTGTAATGAGTATTGAATAAGCCAGCAACCACCATATCCATTTTGGCGTTTTATATTCAACTACATTTACAGGATAAGGCACTTTCTTTTCTACAGTCTTAGACTTGTACAAATAGGTTTCAAGTAATTGGCTAGTAAGCCATGTAATATGCTTTCGCAGCTCATCCTCATGGCATTCTACTTTTACATTGCCGTTTCGGTTTACTGATATTTTAGCCTTAATACTATCTTTACCTTTTCCTTTTTCCTGTACTACCACATAATCAGATGTATCAGCATTCTGCTCATTCAATTGCTTAATAATAGCTAACAAGCTATCTACATAAGTGGCTAAACTGGTATTCTTTTCAGGAGTAACCAGTGTAGTGTCTTTATTTGTAGTTGTTAGCCTTGTGTAGCTGCTATCTTTTTCTACACTATTAATACTTGGTGCTGGTAGCATCTTGCGGCCACAGCTCGCAAGCATTAGAAGTAAGATGAAGGTTAAATATTTCATGGTGTTTTTTGGTTTTTAGCTTGTGTAAATGCCCATCCCATTACGCCTAGTAAACCCATTTGAAAATAGAGGTTAACTAATTCTTTACTCTCGGATGGCATAGGCTTAAAAATGGCTATTATGATAATGGTTGAGCAGGTTAGAATAATGATTAATGCTATCACATTAACTATCAACACTTTGCCCATCTTTTCCCACATGATTGTCTTTTTTAAGTTCTTTTCTAATTTTCACAAACCAGTAAATCCCAGCTAGAATGCTAGCGATACCGCTAAGAAAGTAGCTTACTTGTTGGCCGCTTAAAACTGTAAATACCCATGCTGCACTCAGCATTACCTTGCCTAACATTGTACTGTTTTCCACAGGTTATCTTTTTTGAGTGAGAGCTTCCAGCCCAGGGTAGCCTTACAGGGCTACCCAAGCGAGGAAGTATGCCAGCACCAACTAGTTATTAATATTTTTAAGAAACAAAGTCCTCAACTACTGCATACACACCTTCGGTTCTGCGAATACGGCCACCAATTCTTAAATAGGCAGAAAATACATCACCATAGTAAAGCGGATTGCCATTATCATCAAACACTTTAATTTCACCTAAAGCCCTTTCAACACAGCTATCAACGTAGAACAATGAAGCGGCGCAATCACCTGTACCTGCGGCAAAATCTTCTGCCTGTGTATCAATAACAGTCCATACACCACTTACTTTTCTGTAGCGTAATACGGTGCTACGCATCAAGATTTCTGCACCCATGTATTTACCTACGATGCCATTTGCCAAATCGGCAACACGACCAACATCAGTTTTTTCTGCATCGCTGAGGCTTTCAAAAAATTGATAGTAATGGTTAACAGTTAACTCTGCTGTAATTCTACCTACAACATTTTTGTTACGCATTTTTTTGATGATTTTCTTAAACTCATCTTTTGTGAAGAGTTTTCTTGTACCTGTAGCCGTATCATCAATTAAATCTGCGCCACTTGCTGCGCCAGTTGTTGCTATTACATTTGCAGCACCTGGTGCCCATCTAAATAACAAGCTATCCATTGCATCTTGAATAAGCTTTTGCTCATCTTCACCCACAACACTTTGTCTTTTTTGATAGCTTAATTCGTATTTTTCAATGTCTTGAATTTGGCGTGGCAACGCATAAATGGTATCTAACACATAGGTTAATTCGCTATCAGAACGATTAACAGCTGTTTGTGGAAAAGAGGTAAGATTTTTCTTTGTAGCCGTTGGCGCACCTGCAACAGGTATATGCACCACCTTGCCAGCCAAAACAAAACTATCAGCAATCACACATCGGGTGGCGAAGTCGTTATTTTTCCAAAGATTTTTAACAATATCATCCTTCCAAATCTCAACCTGCAAAGCCATAAACGCCACATTTTTAGGCATTAATAACGAGGCTAGCACAAGTGTACCAAACAAGGCAAATGGGCTAAAACTAAACACCGCACTTACCAAAATTGCCGCCAAGGCAATGTATAAAAGCGCATTAATTGATTGTACTTTTTTCATTGTATAAAAAATTTATTTTTTAAAAAATTGCTTACATTGTTGGTGTTGGCAATCTTTAAAACCAAAGCATCTATTTGCTATATTCTGTACCAAACTTGGCTTTGAACTTCGCTTTAAAGGCATCCATATTTTTAGCCATTAAATCTTCTACTTTGCCTTTTTCGTTTAGCTCATCATAATCCATAGCCATCAATGATTTTAAGGCTGCATCGCCTTCATCAATAGCCGTAGTTAATGGGTTGTAAACTGGCATTGCATCTACCAAAGCTTTCAACTCGGTTGGCTTACTTGCATACGCTACTTTCAATTGATTACCAACTTCAACCGTGAACTTTTTAGCAGTTACACCGCCAGCAATCAAGTCGTTTATAGTTTGGGTTTCAGTGGTTGCCTTCAAAGCTGCCAAAGCATCTTCGGCGGTTTGTGCCTTTACCTTTTGTGCTGCTAAATCCTGTACCAGTTGCGGTACTTTAGCGGCTTCGGCTACAAGGCTATTTAAAGCCGTTTCAAAAGCTGCATTATCAGCGGCCTCTGCTTTTAAATTCAGTTTGCCAAGTTGCTCGGCAGTTAATGTTATTTGCTTCATTTTTATATTGGTTGTAAAATCTGAAAGGTTTATTTCGTTATCGTCCTTATCGTAAAGCTTTAAGCTGTTGTAATTGCCAGGAATATCAACCACGCTACTCTCTCTATTAAACCATTTTGTTACTGTCGGTGCAGTTTGGTTTGGTAATTTCAAAGCAGGGTCATCACTAGTTTCCAACACCACAAAATGCCCAAGAGAAGCTGCATTTAAAAAGCCATTTTCAATTTCGTCAACAGTTTGCTGACCTCTCGAATTTGATAAATTAATAGTTGGTTTTGCAAAAACAGCATCACCGTCAACTCTAAAATCAGTCCATTTTAATAAAACACCAGCAGCTCTATCGTGCATGTAATAGCCAATAGGGTTTTTGGTGTATTCAGCCATCAAATAACCCTCAGTTAATAAGCGAAAACCATACACGTTTACCGAGTTATCGGTAAGCTTAAATTCTTTATCTATCTTCTTAAACTTATCTGCCATTATTCGTGTAATTCGTGCAATTCGCCTAATTCGTGGGCTTCGATGATGTAAAAATGCAACCCTTTAAAACCCTTGCCAAACGGTACTTACAGCCAAAAACAGTTACCGACTTAGCATAAGTTTACAACTGTCCTCGCATAGTTTTTCGAGTTCTATTTAGGGTTAATTATGGTTCATTTTTGTTGTAAACAAAAAGGGATGGCAGCAGAAAAAAACACTAAAGAGGAACTGGCAAGAAAGAAGCGGCTAGCCTATACATTGTTCGTTGAAAACCACTTTGAGCAAAAGGTTATTTCGGATATTACTGGCATCAGTGAAAAGAGCATTAGTAAGTGGAAAACAGAAGGCAATTGGGATGATGATAGGCAGGAAGCAAGGCAAGGTTTTGAACCGCAACGTAAACGTATCAGGCGGCATATTGATACTTTACTAACTAATATAGAAAGCCGTGATGCGCCTAATAATGTACCCACAGCACCAGAAGGAGATACGCTTAACAAATTGGCTGATGCTGTAAAAAAACTACAAACAGAATTATCCTTTGCGCACAAAGCCGAGGCAGGTAAACAGTTTATTAATTACGTACAAACTGTTCACGGACAGGCTAAGGCAATTGAGGCTGTTGAATTATGGCACGAATACTTAATGGGAACTAGCTAATGGCGGCAATTATAAATATAAAACAGGCAACAGAGGCATGGGATAACTTTCGTAAAAGTTTACGAAAAGGTACACCTGTTGATAAAACTGAAAGCCCACAAGCTAAAGCCAAGCGAATAAAGGAATTAGAGGCAAATCCTGAAGCTTGGAAGAAACACTATTTCTCAAAATTTATGGAGTTCGATAGCCCTGACTTTCACAAAAAAGCAACCCAAAGGCTATTAAAAAACTTTTTAAAATTAAAGCACTGGTACGAGGTAAGACATTGGGTTCGTGGGTTAAGCAAAACCACAACAGCCATGATGGATGTGTTGTATTTAGTAATGACAGGCAAACTAAAAAACATCATTTACACCAGTAGTACCTACGATGCGGCTGAGGCATTTTTAGAGAAATACCGTGCCCAGTTAGATAGCAATCCACGACTAATAAACGACTATGGCAAACAAGAGCTTGCTGGCAGTTGGTCTATGGGAAGTTTTACAACTCGTAATGGAGTTAAATTCTTAGCACTTGGTGCAGGGCAAAGCCCACGTGGTAATGGTAACGAGGAGATACGACCAGACGGTATTATAGTGGATGATTTTGATACGGATGAGGAATGCATGAACGCTGATATTATCAACAAAAAATGGCGATGGTTTGAAAATGCCTTGTTTTTTACCGTTGATACCGCCAAACCTTATTTAATCCTTTGGCTAGGTAATATTATTGCTGAAGACTGCTGTGTGGTTAGAGCTGGTAAAATGGCTGACCATACCGAAATTATCAATATCCGTGATGCCAATGGAATTTCTGTTTGGCCTCAAAAGAATAGCGAGACTGATATTGATTATCAACTAAGTAAAGTAAGCTATGAAAGCCAGCAACAGGAAATGTTTAATAATCCCATGCGACAAGGGCAAACGTTTAAAGAGATTACTTGGGGTAAATGCCCACCACTAAAACAGTTGGATTTTGTAATTAGCTACGCTGACCCTGCTACAAGCAATAAAGACAAGCCGAGTGTTCGTAGTAAAAGCCAAAACAGCACCAAAGCCGTACCGTTAATTGGCTATAAGCAAGGCAAATTTTACCTATACACCTGCTTTGTTGATGTAATGACTAACAGCATGTTTATTGATTGCATGTATAGCGTTCGCAAGTATGTAAATGGGGCTTGCCCATTGTACAGCTTTATTGAAAACAATACCCTACAAGACCCATTTTGGGAGCAAGTATTAAAGCCATTGATTTATGCGAAAGGTGCAGAGTTTGGCGGGGTTTTAGCCGTTACGCCTGACGGTGAAAGAAAGGGTGATAAATGGTTTAGAATTGAGGCAGATTTAGAGCCATTGTTTAGACTTGGCGAGTTTGTTTTTAACATAGATGAAAAGGATAATCCACACATGGTAAGGATGGCTGCACAATTTATTACCGCCAGTATTACCAGTAAAACTTTGGATGGCCCCGATGCTTGCCAAGGTGCTGTAAAAGAAATTAAAAAACGCATTCAAGTACAAGCACTTGGCAGTGCTGTTGAGTGCATTAAACGCCCCCCAAACAAAAAAAGATATTAATCATGCCATTTTTAACAAAAGCAGATTTAACACCACCATTATACCAAGAGATTATTGATGAAATAACCCGTGGTGATGATAGCATTGTTACCAAGGCTATTAACAATGCTATTGGCGAAATGAAAGGCTCATTAAACCGCTACAATTTAGTAGCCATGTTTGGCACTAATGATACTGAGCCAACTTTTAGTGAGGAGTTTTTAAGCAGCCTTGGTAAAGACATGGCTTGCTGGCATTTGATAAAATTGGCTAATCCAAATATCAACTTAGAACTATTTAGAACAGCATACGAGGATGCAGTAAAGTTTTTAGATAAGGTGATGAAAGGTGATAAAGACCCTGCATGGCCACTAAAGCCAGATGACCCTACAACGCCTTTAGATGAAGCAGGTAGTGTAAGTGCATCGTATAACAAAAAAAGAAATAATTTTTATTAGAATGGCATTGAAATCAAAAAAAGTAACGACTTCGGTTGATAATGATAAGCTAATAGTAAACCAAATTATTGTTAGAAATATTGACCGTACCAGTAAGGATATTGGTAGCTACCGCAATGCACATATTGCTGCTGAAAACGTCTATTATCCAAATCGTACAAGGCTATATGATTTGTATGAAGATGTTGATTTAGACGGCCATTTAACAGGTATCATTGGCAAACGAATAGATGCAGTTTTAAACAAGACCTTGCACTATAAAGTCAACGGCAAAAAAGCTGATGAAATGGACGATGTTATCGAAAGTGATTGCTTTCGTGAGATTATACGTTTACGTATGTTGGCTAAGTTTTGGGGCATCAGCGGCCTAGAATTTATTCCTGGCACTGAGCTTGAGTTTAAAGAAATTCCACGAAAGCACATCAAGCCCGAAAAAGGTGTTATCACTATTGAGCAAACAGACCAAGAGGGTACACCTTACATTGGTGTAAGTAATATTTTGGTATTTGGCAAGCCAAAGGATTTAGGGTTATTATTGAAATGTTCGCCTTATGCTTTGTACAAAAAAGGTGATATGGCTGATTGGGCGCAGTACATTGAAATATTCGGCCAGCCAGTGCGAATAATGAAATACGATGCTTACGATGCCAAAACAAAAAACGAACTTAAACAGGTTGTAGATGAAGCTGGCAGTAGCTTGGCTTTAATGATACCTAGGCAGGTTGATTTTGAGATGATGGATGGCAAAGTAAGCAATGGTGATGGTCAGCTACAAGAGAGGTTTAAAAACGCTTGTAATGACGAAATGAGCGTTATTGTTTTAGGCAATACCGAAACCACCAGCAACAGCAATGGCGGTAGTAATGCAAAGAGTAAAGAGCATGGTAAGCAACAACTTGAATTTACAAAAAGCGACTTAAAAGACGTTGCTAATGCTTTAAATAGCAAGCAGTTTATTGCTATACTTAAAAGCTACGGCTTACCTGTTGTTGAAGGTGGAAAATTTGCCTTTGAGAAAGAAATTAATGTTGAGGAATTAAAGGCAAAAGCCGAAGTTGACACTACAATTGTAACATCAGTAAAATTACCAGTAAGTGATGATTATTGGTACGATACCTATGGTATAGATAAGCCAGATAATTACGATGAGTTAAAGGCAAAATTAGAAGAAGCCCCCCCGCCCCCCGAAGGGGGGAACAATAGCCCGAACCAAAAGAAACCCGAAAATAAATCGGCATCAAAGCCCCCCCCTTCGGGGGGCAGGGGGGCTTTATCGGCATGGCAGAAGCTAAGGTCAAAGCTTGCTGATTTTTTCGACCAAGCCCACAAAGATTAAGGGATTATCTAAGTGGGCTACAAGGCCTTGCACATACTGAAATACAGGCGCAACTTAACGTCTTGTATGAAGATTGCTGCCACCATTTATCCGCTTCGAATATTCCCCCTTTGGGGGATGTGGGGGCTGATGATTTTGCCAAGATGTTGACCGACATGGTGCAACAGGTATGGAACGACAAAGGCTTACCATCAGGTACTATAAATAAGGCCGTGACCAATGAATTTGCAAAACGTTTATGGACTGGTGTAACCAAAGGTTATGGTGATAAAGCCAAAGCATTTTTAGCAGGTAAATTGGATTGGGAAACACCCGATTACAAAATGCTGGCAGCATTGCAAAAAAACGTTTGGCATTTTGCAGCAGCGAAAAATTATAGCCAATTACGAGCATTAAGCAACGCATTAATAGGCGAAGATGGTAAGCTTAGGACTTACAACCAGTTTAAAGTTGAAGCCTTTAAAATCAATGACCAGCATGTAAACCAATGGTTACAGGCAGAGTATAACCTTGCTGTTGCTGGTGGGCAAATGGCGGGTAAATGGGTAGATATTGAAGCCAATGCAAAAGCATTGCCCAACCTTGAATTTGATGCCATTGTTGACAAACAAACCAGCAACTTGTGCCGTGGTTTAAATGGTACGGTATTGCCCATTAATCACCCATTTTGGAATACTTACTATCCACCAAATCACTTTAATTGCCGTAGCACCGTAAGGCAACGTGGCAGCAGTACCAGGGTTACAAAAGAAGCCGATATACCAAGCAGCGATATACCGCCAATGTTTCGTACAAATTTGGCAAAGCAAAGGTTGATTTTTCCGCCAAAACATGCTTACTATACTGATATACCAGAAGGTGTACAACAAGGTTCGGTAAGTGCTATGCGTAAAGAATTAATAGCAATTGCAAAAGAACGATTGCTTGATAAGCAAGTAGATGTTGAAGGTATTGGTAAGGTTGGATTTAATAATAAATCAATTAAGGAAATATTTAACCAGCCGCACAATCAATATGATTTAAAAAATCAACTAGCCACCATATCGGATTTAATGCTAAAAAATGCAACATTGATTAAAAAAATGCCCGACTTGAAAGGATTTGCCAAAGCGTTTCATTACTTAGAAGTAAAAGGATTGGGCAGTGATTTTGTTTTGGTGGTAAAAGAAAACCAAGATGGCTCTAAAATAATGTACTCAATTGTTGATGGCTTAAAATAAAAAAGTGGTAAGCCCTCGCCGAAGGATATGCAATCCAACGCAGTATCTTACCACACTACAAATATACAAAACAAATGGATAACGCAAATATTACTTTACCAATTGAGCAACTCGAACAACATTTCAAAAGCGTTGCTATTCGCTTGCCTGCCATTGCTGGTAACGAGGTGGTAAATTTTGCATTGGACAATTTTAAACGTCAAGGGTTTTTGGGTGATAGCTTCCAGCCTTGGCGGCCACGTAAGAACCCCAATAAATGGGGGCAAAAGCCTAAACGTAATGGGAGAAATATATTAGTTGATACAGGCAGATTAAGGCGTTCTATCAGAATTGTACGAATGAATATGGATGAGGTGGTAGTGGGTAGTAATGTGGCTTATGCCAAAGCTCATAACGATGGTGTAAGACTTGGCGAAATTCAACAGGTAAAAGAACACCAACGAAAAATCACTAAGGTTGGTATTATTAAAATAGTAAGCCGAAAAACAAAAACCAACATCACATTTGGTAGAAAAGACACAGGCAACACCAGTATAGTAAAAGCCCATACTCGTAGGATAAACAAAAATATTCCTGCCCGTAAATTTTTAGGCGAAAGCCCTTACCTGACTGCGAAGCTACAAAGGGTAATTGGTGCAGAAATCATGAAAGCAATTCGTTAAAAAAAATCGTACATCATACCTCGTAAATCATACTTATTATGACATCGTTATTTGCTCAACTATACTTAGCTATACAAGCGCACATTAAAACCAATGT
This sequence comes from Parasediminibacterium sp. HNIBRBA5674, assembly GCF_056745525.1. Classification (NCBI taxonomy): domain Bacteria; kingdom Pseudomonadati; phylum Bacteroidota; class Chitinophagia; order Chitinophagales; family Chitinophagaceae; genus Parasediminibacterium; species Parasediminibacterium sp. HNIBRBA5674. The sequence continues at coordinate 54,558 of NZ_JBQWIE010000025.1, forward strand.
GCCAGCAATTAAATGGATAGACCAAGATTTAGGGCAATTGGAAATAGCAGATGAAAGACCTCCAGTAATTTTCCCTTGTGTACTAATAGATTTTGCTACAGCACAGTACACCGAAGAAAGCCAAGGTTTTCAATGGGCTGCTATTACCATTAGCATACGTTTAGGTTTTGCACCATTTAGTAGTGCTAGTTCTGCTGCACCTCTACCTGTACAAGAAAAAGCATTAGAATATTACGAAATTGAAAACGATTTATATTCGGCATTGCAAGGATTTACAGCAAATGATTGCATACAGCCAATGGTAAGAATAAGTGCTGCAACTGAAAGGCGTGAGGACACTTACAGGGTGCGTGAAATACTTTTTACAACTGCTACCGAAGATGATACGGTACAAGTGCCTGTAAATAAGGTAAGCGGTGATTTAGAATTAAATTTGGGCTAATTCCCCCTTTGGGGGATTGAGGGGGCTTACCAAACAATAAACGGATATTTATTTTTAAACCACTTTACATCAGGCTTAGTCCTGTTAAGTTCTTTTAATAAAGCCGAGTGTTCGGATATTTTATTAACAATCGTTCGTTGGCTAAAGAAAATTTCATCTTCAAGCAACGCCAAAGTAGCTAGGTATTGCTTGCCTTGCATTTTAATGTAATAGTAGTAACGGCAAATAAGAAGCTCTGTTTGTTTAGCCATAAGCACCTCGCTACGCCCTTTACGTTCAGGCACAGTAATGACGCTTAACTGTTCATTTTCATCTTTAAAGAGGGATTGGTATATAGAGCGACTGCCACGTTGCATATCACAATATTACTAACGGTTTTAGTAATAATACAAAAAACTTACTTACATGAAAACACAACGAGAATTATTAGCACAAAAAATTACCAAAGGCTTACCACTTACCACTACCGAGCAATTGCAAGTAGCTACAATAAACGCAAGCATTATGGCACAAGCTGCTACACCTATTGCCCTCGAATTCGAGCATTGGTTAGCTGCCCTGCTTCGCAAAGGGCAATCATTTGAGCAATAAATGCTTTAAAATTATTAGCACTCCATTGGTTAGGCATTTGCTGCAATAAAAACGCAATACTAAGTAGTTGGTAGCTTGCAAACCGTTGTGGATGCTTGCACAATATGATAATATAATCTAGTATTATTTGCGCAGCTTGGCGGTAATTGCCTAGTGCTATATGGGTTTCAAATTCGGCATAATCGCCTAGTATATCATCTTCATCAAACATGCTCAAATATATCAATAAAAAAAGCCACCATTTCCTTACACCTGCGGCTATGGGGAAAGAGGGTGGCTTAAAGCACTTACGTGTAAATACACCTGTGCTACCTACGCTTTTTTGTCTATTTCGTATATTCTATTCAACTCAAATTCATTAGGCATTATTGCTTCTTGCAAGTCGGCTAATGTGTGCAGTGTGGTATTATCTGCTGGCATATCATCTTGGCTACTACTCACTAAGCGCATTACATGGTTAATGCTTTTTAACAAATTTTCGTGAAAAGCACCCGGCACTACTTGCGGTATGGTAATGATGAGTTGGTTTTTGCTGTAACTAATCATATTGAGCCCTCCCCAAAATTTAACGCAAGTACAGGTTGCATTTGTTTTAAAGTGATGCGATTGTTAGTTACCAGCTTTTGATGGTGCAGTTGCAGGGCAAACTCTTCGGTTATTAACTGCATTTTACCCATTTTTACAAAATGGCCCGGATACCTAGCCACCCTGCCACTACAGCCGCCACTGGTGTAGTTGTAGCCTAGCTTTTGCAGCAGCTCACGGTAAGGGTACATTTTGCGGCCATTAATACGCTCGGCCTTTAAACCCTTAAACACTTGGTGTTGCGGTGGCAATTGGCTTATGCCACGTAGCTCTTTTTCTTTAGCGATGAAATAGCGGCGAATTTGCCTACCTGTCTCGTTACGCTCTAGCATGGCAAGCTCTTTCGCCATGTCGAGGGTGAGCAGATACTTTGTAACAGGTCTTTTTGAACTTTTAACAATTTCCAAATTTGGAAAATAATCTTTGCTCTTTTCAAAGCCAAATTCTTCGATTCTCCTTTTTATCCAATTTTGATAAATTGAACCAACTTTAAGTTGGCGGTGCAATTGCTGTGCATCAACTAGCACATTGTTTTCTTGTACTACTAGCGGTAGTAAGTCGTGTTGAACGTTTTGCATGTTCTGAAATATTAAAGCCTATTAGTCGGGGTGCAAAACGTTCAACACGATAAAGTGTAGTACTAAAGGGTTTTCCCCTTTCCCCGACCAATAGGCTGAATTGTAAATTTAAATTGAAGTACATGTTAAACGTTTTGCACTTCAAATATAGAAAGTTATTTTAAAAAAGTAAACGTTTCGTTTTAATAAAATTTATACATGCCTATTTTTTCGATGTCATTTTCGTAAAAGCCTTGTGGCAATTTCTCAAATTCTTTTACTTTAATTTCAGCATTTGGATAACTTTTATTGAAGTAGTTTAATAGTTTTTTCTGTGGTACTATGTTGTAATTTTCATCAAAATACATTCTATTTTCAGCTATAAACCTTTCCATATTTTTCTTAGTGAAAATGACAAAAGGTTGCACTTCATAATATAATATTTGTGTAGTATCTAACTTGTTTGCAAGTAATTGGCAGCTATCATACCTCCGTTTACAATCTTTCTTTAAGCTATCAATATAATCATTATCAATTTCATAGTTATTCTTTACAGCAAGTTGCATTTCTGTCTCAGCCAAACTATATTGATAACTTTGTATTTGCATTAATTTCTTCGCTGTAATTGTATCTACCATTAAGTAAATGGTATCTATTTTTTCAATATCACCAAGTTCTGCCAAGTAATGTTTTTTTACAACATCGGCTATCGGTTGCAGTTTTTGCTTTTTACTGTCACAAGCCATTGCAGCAATAGCTAAAAAAGGGATAATTAATTTTTTCATGGTTGTTAGTTTTTTAAATTTTGCTTAAAAACGATTTCTCTACTTTATCAAATATAAATACCATTTTATCTCGTAGTTCCTCAAATGTAAAATCATCTAATCTTTTACCGCCTTTGGCAATACAAAAATCATTGATTCTTTTATAGTCTAGTACCTTTTTGCCATTCTTTAATATCACTTTTCCACTAGCATCGGTAGCATACCAACCAAGGGTATGACACCTGCTTAAAATTGCACCACGCATTTTGTGGCAAGGGTCAGGCGGTCGCTGGTAAGGGTACTTTTCCTGTAAGCTTTTAATAATGGCCGCAGCTTCAAGCTTGGTAAGTTCTTTGGTGCTGGTGGTTCGTCCATCGCTGGCACTTGAAATAATGGCATCTTTATATGCAGCTAAATTATTAGCAGATATAATGGTTTGAATAATGGTGATTTGTTGTTTATTGATATTCATTTTCGAACATTTCATTTTTAAGGTAATTCTCTGGGTCAGCTTTTGTTCGCCAGCTTTCTTTCTTTAGAAACTTCGTATAGGCTGTAATACCCATTAATGCTTTCACCTGCTTGCCTTTACTCATTCTTTCCCATAAAGGCTCGCAGCGTTTACGGTTAATTTTCTTATCGTAGGCTAGCCAAAACATATCGAACGTTACTACAAATTCAGCCTCTACAATCGTGGCTTTTGTATCTGCCAAACTTGCTTCTAATTCAGTTATATCGGTAGCAATTCTAGCTTTAAAAGATTTCATTATTGCTGCCATCATGTGGCAACGTGTACAGTCTATTTTTACCAGTACACCCAATTCATTATACAGCAATTCAGCTTCGCCTGTAAAGGCTGGTGAAGTAATTAGGAAACGTCTCATTCGTTGTCTATTATAAATTTTGTATCGAAAATGGTTACCACTTGTCTAAACTTTTTTGCGCCATTGTAGCTGATACCATTTGCTTTTGCGTAATTGCTAATTGTAGCCAAATTGAGGTAACTACCTACGTGTTCAATTATTTGAACTAGCTCATCATTTGTAAGCTCACCGCTATGTATGCGGTGGCTAAGATGATTGCATATAGTATTGACTAACATGGTGTTGTAATAGGTTCAATTTTTTGAATTGCGTGTATTTATGAGTTGGTGGCAATACGCCAGGACTCTAATTAATCGGGTTGGACAAATTTTAAAATCTTTATTTGTTCATCTCTATCCACGGTTAAAATATATTTCTGCATTTTTGACTTAGCAATTTGAAGCAATTCTTTATCTCTCTTTAAAATGCTTTTACCGAGTTGTCTTTTACATTTCATAATTGACTGAACATAGACAAACACTTGTGGAGAATATCTATCAGTAAAGCCATCTTTATCAATTTGACATTCGGGCAAATCGGTTACTTCTTTAAGCATCCATACAGCAGCTTGCAATTCTGCATCTGCACCGAGAAAATCCATTATATCCATAATCTTATAATTTAAAGTTTACTCAAAATGTACTGCCACCAACAACGGCATTTGCTAAATTTGGGCTTGACGAAACCGCAATCGGCTTTTAAATCATTGTTGAGCATCTGTGCAATAAGCTACCAAGCAACAGTAATTCTATTACCCCAACTTCGCAATATGCCAACCGTTACAGGCAAGCTACTACCACCCTGCGGACGGTTGCAGCTTGCTTTATTTTATCAGTAAAAATTGAGGGGATAAATTAGTTTTTAGACGGCTTGCCCTAGTGTGGCAAACTTTCAATGTCTTTCCAAATTATTTGCAATTCGCCAAGAAGGCAGCCAAGTATTGCTAAGAGAGTATTGAAATTATAAGGCTTACCAGCTTCAACATCTACCAGCGTTGCTTTTCTTATTTGTGCCATTTCTGCCAGTTGTTCCTGGCTGTAGCCTACTTCTTTTCTTCGTTGCTTAATATAATCGGCTATCAATTTTCTTGCAGTATCAGCCACCAATGGATTGAATTTTCTATCTTCGCTCATTGTCATTTCTTTTTGAAGTGATTAATTTGAAAGAAGCCACGACTGATTATCGTGGCTTCGCTTTTTTAATACTTTGGTTCAAAACCGAAATACTGTGTAAGTAATGAGCGTTTGTAAATTAAATCTTGCAATCTTGAACAGCCAATTTCAATTTTTTGACCATTGTATTCACCTTTAAGAAAAAATGCCCAAGCAGTATTTGTTAATACTTTAACGCCTTTAGAATTTAATTCAGCGATAATGTTTTCGTTTGTGCGAGAAATTTTTATAGTTGTCATTTTGCTTTTTTTGTGGGTGATTAGCCCGATTAATTAATTTGATAAAGCAAATATAGGTACGCTTTATCGTACCGCCAAATATTTTTACAACTTTTTTAAAAAATATTTTTCCCCCTCAATTTCAAAGAACTTTTTGACTACCCGTAGCCAGCCTGTAACAAGGGGTTTGCCGCTATTTTGGCTTGACCCTAACCCCCAGCTACACCTATCAAGGCATCAAATTACTACTATCAACTGCCTGCCGCCAATTCCAAAACAGACGGCAAGCCCTACCGTTAGCGGTCATGCCTACCAGTATTATAATTTAAGCATGAGGATTGTGGTCTATTCTCATACTTGCATATCCCACATAAGGCTTTTCAGGAACTGTTATTCTAGGTTCCACAATAACTTTTGGAGCTTCCCATTCAACTTTGCCAGATATTCTTTTTTGCAAAAATTTTCTATCTAACAAAGCCCTCATTTGGCTTTGTGCCTCATCAATTGTGTTTCCCTCAAAGCAATAATCGTAGCCGTCAATAGTTCCACTACAATACCAAATACCTCTAATGCACTTTGTAATTACTTCCATGTTTATTTTTTTATTTGATTATAATTTGGCATCCAATTATCAGGCACTTCATTTATAAGCGAAGTTGCAAGGCTGCGACCAAGCAATTCCTGAGCAACTTTCAAGTGGTAAGACAAATGAGACATTGAAAGAATTAGAAATTGACTTTGACACATTTAATGCAGTTATGGTTCAGTTTCAAAGATTTGGTTTTATTGAAGACCTTAACCTTCGACACTCTTATTTAGCTTTCATTTTAAGGACAGATGCTCACGACTTTGCTCAAAAAGGTGGCTTTGCAATTCAAGAAGAAATTTTTAAAGCCAACATTGAGAAATTAGGTTTTGAAATTGACAATCTTAAAAAGCAACTTACCCCAGACAAACTTGACACGTTGAATAAAATTTCTTCGATTGCTTCTGCTCTCTTTGGTGGACTTGCTTTGTTGCCTAAATAACAACAGCTTTTCAAGTTCATTTAAAGCGACACTTGTATTTCCGTTGTTTTGAAATTGTGGACACTTTTGCCACTCTTTATAAACAACTTCATCGTTGACAAAGACAATTTTTTCACGGGCTGACACAGCCGAAAATATTGTTTTCTTTTCGCCATAAAAGTTTGTTTGTATCACAATCTTTTCGGTATGGACAATTGTATTTTGGTTCATATTTTTTGTTTTTATTTAACCCGTTCAATTACTCTGTTTTTTAAACTGTCTTCTATCGTAGTTTTTAATTTGCTTCTCCAGCTCTTTAGCATAGCAGCGTAGGGCTTTGGCTCTAATGCCGTACATGGTAGTTTTCCAAGGTGCTTTATGCGCTTGCCAATTCTTCATCTTTTCCTCACTAATGGCTGCTTGCTGCTTGGCGATGCCGAGTTGCATTTTTATGTCTGTGAGGTTCATGAGAATAAGTTTGGTTGGTTATTGCTTGGTTTTTGCTTGTGAGCAATAATGCCCTCGGCTATAAAATGAGAAAGGCCGTTATCAACTTTCTGCTCTGCCATTTTACTCAGCTTTAATCGCTGTTGTGTGCTTTGCTTAAAGTAGGCTTGCTGTGCATCACGCATATCCAAAATATCCTGTGCCATTTCGAGAAACCATTGTGGGTATTTTTTTAGTTCTGGCATAATTCAATGACTTTATTTTTTAGTAATTCTAGGTGCAACCTTGTTTTTACGGCTTCTTTATTTGCCCCAACTTCTTCACCGTTTGCACCCCACATTAATCCTATGTTATTGAGGTGCTGTAACCAACCGCCATACTCTTCAATGAATAAAAGCAATAAGCTAACTTGAGTTTTTTTACACGGTATTGTTTCTATTGTTTCAATCTCTGTGTACATTATCCTTCTTTTAAATTTTTAAGCATTCTTGCGGTTTTTTCCTCCTCGGTTTCTTCACCAAATAGGTTAAGGTTAGTTACCTTTTCTGCTGGTAGCTCTTTGGCTTGTGCCTCTTTGCCTTTTGGCTTGGTTGTTTTTTTGGGTTTGCCTATTTGCGCCAGCTTGTAAAACTCTTTTTCGCCTAGTCGCTTTATGGCCGTTTCTTGATGAACAACAAATGGTTGACCACCACCATATCTACTTCTAGGAAATGCTATTAAATTCGCAACACCCACTTTAATATTTGCCATATACTCAACCGCTTTAGCATGTGCACCTTGTGGGCTTTTTCCTTCACTCCAGCTAATGATGATGAGTATCTTCTTTTTTTTGCTGGTTACGTATTTACGCTTCAGGTCAGCAACTTGGTCAGCGGTAAATCTTGCGGCTTGCAGGCTATCAATTACCCATATTTTGGCACTTTGTCGGCGAGACATGCGCTTATCAAGTTCCTGATAGGTATAATGGTCAGTTATCTGCATCACATTGCCCAGCTTGTGAATTTTATATCGGTCTACCAATGTTGCCTGTATGGTTCTGCCATGTGCCTCCTCGTACGCTACGTACTCGCATTTACATTGTAAAGCAACCAGTAGCTCGTATATAAATCGTGCAATAAAACTGCTCTTACCATTGTTAGTTGCACCGTGTATCAACATATCAAAAGCTGATTCTAATTCGCCAAGACAAGCCGTTATTTCTGGCGAAAGCCCCTTTATAAACTCGTATTTCTTTGCTGCAAGTGCCTGTATGCCTATCGTTTTTGCCATTAATCCTGCGTTTGAGTTGGTTTAAAAGTGTTAAAACCCCCCTTCGAGTTTTATGTTTTTCTGCACAATTATTTGCTGATTTGCTACTTTATTGGTGCAAAAAACTCTGCGTAAGTGGTTTTAAAAAACATACAGGCCTCTTGGTGGGTCCAGCTCATGTGGCCGTTGTAAATGTCATTTTCGGTAATAAATTGTAAGAAAGGTGCAGCATTGCCTTTTTGAAATACCTCATGCTCTAGCTCTAGGGCTTGCATATCTGCTATTTTAATGGCGGCTTTTATTTGGGGTGATTGGCGTAGGTGGAACTTATGAGCTATTACCGTTTCAAAGTTCTTTTCTAGGCTGTCATAGGTATTACCTAACAATACCTTTAGCGGTTTAATTACATCACCCAAATATGCCTCGCTGGCATCGTGTAGCAGGGCTTCACGGGCAAATGCAGGGTTCACCAACTTGCTTACCAGTACGCTATGCTGTGCCACGCTGTAAAACTGATTGGTATTGCCACCAAAGCGGCAAATTTTGCTCAGTGCATTGGCTATATCACTCAGGCAAATCATGTCTTCGGTTGGTTTTTTAAGACTGATTCTTTTGCCGCTGGCTGTGTTAAACATGCCATCGTTACAAGCATGTACAGGGTGAAAGGTTGGTAGTGGTGCTACTTGTTTTGTCATGGTGTTGATGTGTTTAATTGTGTCGTAATGTTTCATGTGGTGAGAGCAGGGGTCGAACCTGCATTAACAGGGATGCCTTTCTTCGTTATTTCTGTAGGTCAACAGAAGCGTCTACCATTTCGCCATCTCACCGTTTAGAAAGCCCCCCTGTAGAAACAGGGGCGACTAAATCCTAATAAAAAACTAAAAACCATCTTTATAGCTAGGCGGCTATTTCTTCTTTCTTTAGTTTAATGTAGAAGCTCTCATCTTGCACCACTTGAATACCACATTTAGCAAACAATCCGCTTACTTCCTCATTGTCTCTCTGCGCTAGTAAAGCGTCTTTTTGCGGCTCATCCTTGGTGCGTACATAAGTTGGCAAAAACTCTTTAAGCATATTGGTAATACTGCTCCATGTGAAACCTTTTAGCGGTTTCAACGCTGGCGGATTGGTGTTGAAACCAACTACACCATGCACCGTTTCTACGCTTTTTTTCTTGATAAACAAGGTGTCTTTATTCTCGGTACAAAAGGTTTGTATTACCTCAAAATGCTGGTCTTTGGTGTCTTTTAGCTTCGCCAAATCCTCTGCGTACTTCTCACGTATCTTGGTCATTTCTACGTCCATTTTTGCCACTATTTGGCTTTCCTTAGCATCTGCCTGTGCATATTGGCTAAGGCTGTCTTCGTAAGCCTCTGCGCTTACGGCTGTAACTACTTTTTTACTTACTCTCTTGGTACTCATTGTTGTTTGTTGTTTTAATTATAATTGAATAGATATTTTTTCGCTTTATGCCCCTCAATCACTATTTGGTAATAGTCAGGCAATGGGTGCTTTTCAGGTTTGGCTATACGTGGCGGCTCTGCTTTTGGCATTGGCTCTTTACGTGCTACCAGTACTCGCTTGCCATCTGTAATGCGTGGCTTGCGGTGCTTTCTCAAAATCATTTTTAGTAAGTCCATATGGTTTATTTTTTATTCCCCCTTTGGGGGATTGAGGGGGCTTTTAGTGGTTAAAATGTTCGTGAATTTCATTGCTCATTACCAGCAGCTTTGCACCTATGTAAGTGGTAAAATCCATTAGGTAATCGCTAAACAGAATCCTAAGTGCGATTGCTTCGTGTGCTTTAAAGCTCATGGTGCATTCTGCGAAGTGGTGTTTTAGCTTCAAGTATAATCGGTCTTTAATTTCCTTTAGCACGCTAAATAAAAGCTTCTCATCATCGCTATCAGTATGGGTAATAATTAGCTTCTCTATCACTTCTTTTAGCACTTCTACTTGCTGGTACTTGAAGGTGGTTTTATATAAATTACTCATTGAAGAGGTGTTTTATTGGTTCGTAATACTGCATCGTTAGCTGGTCATTTATTGATACATTGGCTTGTGCCTTTTGTATGCCATGCATTACATCGTAATGGCCGCTATAACCTACATGCGCAGCTATTCGTTTCAGGCTTAGCAAGGTTTTTTCTCTTAGTAACCATGCTAGCAACTGTCTTCGTGCCACATAATGCATGTGTCGGTTTCTTTTAGAAATAGTAGCAACATCTATTTGCCAAACGTTACAAGCTGCAATTACTAGCTCATGCTGCTGGCTCATATCTACTGCTAAGTGCAGTGTGAGCTTACTATGGCAACCAGTCAATTGGCTAATCTGTTGCTCTGTTTCAGCCATAATAAGCTCTACTTGTTTTTTCACACTCATAGCCTCACTTTTTCATAGTATTTAAAATGCCTTTCCACACAATGCGAGGTATTACCACCACCTCTGCTAGTTCTTTCGCATCCCAAAAGCCAGCAAAGCAGTAATAGCGAAAGTTGGCTGGTTGCTTTTGTAGATGCGGTAGCAGTACGGCTGTCTCATTTACCCATACCGTTCTAAACCAGCCCCAAAAGAGTTGGCTATCTTCAAACTTGCGCACCAGCACCTCGTCAGCATTGGTTTTAAAAGTTAGAAAGTTGATGGCTGTACCGTATAAGAAGGCAGCATAGTAATCTTCCTGCCAGCCTAGTAGCTTGCACACTTGGTGCTGTACATCTAGGCGTTTTAGTTCAAATTGCTCTGCCTGTGTTAGTTGCAGGTTAGCGATAATGTCGTTGGCAAATTCTTGTGTTGTTGGCATGGTGTGGTGGTGTTTTAGTCTTGTGGTGGTAATTGGCTTATCAATAGTGCCGTTTCGGCTCTTCGCAAGCCGCCTATATTGCCAGTTTCATCGTTACCCATACATTGCTTTACAATAAGGTTGATGGTTTTTGCATCGCTGGCATTTACATTTAGTACATCGGTTATTAGCTTTCTATAGAAGTCTTTTCTTTCGCTAGTTACCCGTGGCACAATGTGTAAAAACTGGTTATTAAATCGGCTGAATATTTCACGGTAGCCTACTTTTTTCCATGTGATGCCACGGTTTATTTTTTCCTCTAAGCCATCTGCACCCATCAGGTAAAAACCGCACACACCTTCTGTAGCGTTCCATAATTCTTTTAATTCAAGGAAAGCAGGGTAATCCAAATCGCCAGCCTCATCTAATACTATTAATGGCTTTTCAAGCTGCTTTAAATAGTATTTAAGATTAGCTTTTACCTCGGCATACTTGCCTGTATTGTCTACACCAATTGCTTTTGCCAGTGTACGTATAAACAATTGCTTTGTTTTGCATTCGCTACAATCCACGTAAAAAGAATTTTTCATACTGCGTACAATATGCTTGCTGCAAAAGGTTTTACCAATAGATGTATCATCTACCAGCAACATGCTTTTGCTTTGGTCTTGGCAAAAGCCTAAATTGTCCTTTATTTCTTTGTATACATCGGTCTCGGCAACATTCCATCTTTTAGCCCCTAAGCTTACCTGTAGTTCTCTGCCTATTGTCAACCACTGGCTTTCTTTTAAAAGTCCATCCATTTCGCCGCTACGCATACGGCTATAAACACTACCATTAATTGCCCATTTTTTAGCAAAAGCGGCATCACTACCACCGTAGTTTTTACGGTCTATTTCCAAAGCGTCTAGTACCGCTTGTTTAAATTCTTTACTTAGTTGCATGGTGTTGGTTTATTGGTTATTTAAAAATTTCTGTCTCCAGCTACTGCCAGTATTGTTGGTTTTTGGTACAAATACTTCGTCATCGTCTTGGTAGGCACTACCTAAGTTTGCGGTTTCAGTTTCTGTAGCCGTGTAAGTGTTTTTAGTACCAGGAATAGTGAAGGCAATAGAAGGCTTGAATTTTACGCTGTTATCAATGGTGGTAATAGCTTCACTTTTGTTCTTTTCAGTATTAATGTAGCCAGTTACAGTAGCCACATATTTGCTTAGTAATGTTTTAATGGCTCTATCGTTATCTGTTTGCTCTAGTGTAGCCGTATTATAAGCTGGCTTTAATATCGCTTGGCAGATGTATCGGCCATCTAATGTGCATACATGAGCTTGCAGTACATTACCATCATTACTATCCAACCACTGCACCATTACATCTTTATTATTCACAGCTTTTAGGTAATTAAGCAGTTCGCTACCAGTAGTTACCCTATTCTCACTGCCAAGCAACCACTCACCGCCTTGTAATCTTAGCTGGCCAGCTTTTACACTGCTGCGTGTACTATAGCCTATATAAGGTAATATGCCACGCCAGTTAATAGGTGTTAGTTTTGGGTTTTGCATGGTGGTAAATACTTCCCATCTGCTTTTGCCTTGGTGCTTTGGGTGTTCGCTATTATTCCACTCTATTATATGGCCTAGGCTTTTCTCAACAATAGTTGAATAAGGAATAAATTTGGCTTTATTCTCATCGGCGTTTTTTATACCTGCACGGTTGCTTTCACTTTTTGCAAATGGTCTAGGTATCCAACCTTCTTCTTCTTTTTCTTTGCCATAGCGTAAGTCTCTAAAGTATCTTTCTATACGTTTACCACGGGCGTTATTGGCTTCACATTGCACTTTGCCAAACATCGCACCATCTGCTAACAAGGTGGTTAAATATTGGCTGTTAAGGCTCATTTCGCACTCAACCTCATAAGGCAAGCATAAGCCCCATTCGCTATAATTGCGTACCATCTGGCGGTAAAAGTTCAGCAATAACTCCTCTTTAGTTTTACCGTGTACCCACACCGTCCATGCGCCACTTGCTAGGTCTATACCCATATAAAACCAAACCCTGCTGCCCTTGGCGTATTCAAAGGGCGGCTGCCTATCATCAATACTTATTTTGCTACCAGCATATAGCGGTGCTATTTTCTTATGGCTCGGTATCAGTTCGTTTATGGTTAGCTGCCTGTTACCAGTTCTTGCCGCAACAGCAGGTGCTTTATTTTCCCATTTGCCTAGCCATAATTTTACAGTTGCTTCGCTTAGTTCTGGGTAATCATCAGGGTTTAGCACCTCACCAGTCTCATCCATTACCATATCCATCACACCTTGCTTAAAGGCTTTGTATTGAAATGCTACCTCGGTAGGCGTAGGCTTGTGGGCTTGCTTTCTAAATAAGTTGTTTAGTAACTCTACTACCTTTTCTGTAACTACTTGAGCATTGCTATTACCAAAGCTGCTATTAATAAATGCCTCAAAGCCTTTTCTACCATCACCACTAGTCATTTTTCCAGCTAATATTCTTGTGTTAATGCTAAGCCTTTGCCAGCTAGTAGCATGTTTACCATTTAGTTTTTCGGCTTTGCGCTCTAGTTCCATCAAGCTCATTACCCATTTGCTAAACTCATCTACTGATAGATTTAACGACTTACGTATTTCCTTTTTTACATTCAAATCGTTCATAAATGGTGTCAACATCTCTAGCCATTGTATATATCGTAAGCATTGTAATTGATGTTCTATTGGCAATTCGCAGCTACCATTGTAGCGATAGTCTAAGTAAAATTGTTTGGCCGCTTCGTTTATATCAGGCAGCATATTCAATATTGGCTTTTTAGCCATATAGTCGTATGGGTTGCCAAAGGTTTTTAGTATTGCTTCTTTGTACGTTTTACCCAAATTCTCGTAGTCAAAGTAGCGTTTACTACCTTCATACACCGTTGGCAGCGTATCGTACCCCTTGCTTACATAGCCGTCTATATTAGTAGCCTTAAATCCACAAGCGATTAAGTCAGGCATACAAATAAGCAGTTTTCCGTTATTATCGTACTTCAAGGCGTGTTATATTTGAAAAATGGAAAAAGAAATAGTTGATTTACTGAAACAAGTATTAGCCAATCAAGCTGTTATCTTTCATCGTATTGATGAACTCTATCACGGTCAGCAGAAAAATACCAAGAGGTCATTTTACGATGAGAAAAAGGCTTTGGAAGAATTAACTTCCAAAGCACAGAAGCTAATCAACAATAGTTAGCAGTACAGGTACTGTTACTATGCGTGTTCTAATACCTGCACCGTTTAGCTGTTGCAGGTATTTTTGTTTGGCAATGGCTACCGCTACATTATCTACACCCGGTGGCAATACCTCAAAGCCTAATACCGAAAACCCTTTTGCTTTTTCTTCATCTTGGCTAGTTTCCTCTGCCCATTTCATAATCTCTTCGTTTGGCTGGTTCATATCTGTTTGTTTTAATTAAATGGAACTAGTTTTTTTACTTCTGCTATTAGTTTATTCTCGCCTTCTTCAAGAATCATAAACACATCGTGTATTTCTTGATTTTGGCGTTCGGCTTCCAGTACCATGTTTACGTACCTTTCAGAAACCCCTACTATTTCTGCCGTTCTTCTTACCCTAGCGGCTCTTACTGCGTCTCTTTGTTTCTCGTTTGCCATATCTTTCGTACTATTGTTTTTGTTCCCTTATACGGTACAGCAAATGTAAGTTCAAATTATTTGATTATCCAAATAAATTCATTAAAAGATGGAATTTTTTTCTGCGAACTTGAAATATCTTAGAGTTAGCAATAACTTAACACAGGCTCAAATACAAGCTAGCATTGGCATTGAGCCTACAACGTGGAGTAATTATGAAAGGGCAAAATCTTTTCCTAACTTGAAATTATTTGATGAAATTGCAAAGCATTTCAAAATTTCGGCAGAATCTCTGTTAAATGAAGATTTACAAAAGGCAAGATTTGAGCCTAAAAAAGAACATGATAAAAAAGAGGCAAAAGGCAAGGATTTAGGCAAGGTTTATGGCAAGGTTCAGCCCGTTTTAGAGCAAAAAAGCAGTTCAGTAGGCTTTTCTATGCCACAGGTAGTTACTGTAGATAATTTTGGCAATGAAAACATGGTTTTAGTGCCAGTTAGGGCTAGGGCTGGCTATTTAAATGGTTATGGCGATACAGAGTTTATAAGTCAGCTACCGAGCTATCGTTTGCCCAATTTTACCAACGGTACATACCGTATGTTCGAGGTTGAGGGATTAAGTATGCACAATACCTTCAATGACAAGGATATTTTAATTACAAAATTCATTGAAAGTCTTGATTTTATTAAGGATGACCGAATTTATGTAGTGGTAACAAAGAGTGAAGGTGTGGTTGTAAAACGTGTTTTAAACCGTGTAAAAACGGATGGTAAACTCATTTTAAAGAGCGACAATTACAAGGAGAGAGAATTGTATCCAAACATGGTTATTTCGCCTGAAGATGTGTTAGAAATTTGGTATTGTGTGGCCTACATGAGCCGTATCATGCGTGCACCAGCAGAAATGTACACTAGGGTCATAGATTTAGAAGGTCGGTTAACTTTATTAGAGGCAAATCTTAAAAAAAGCATTACATAATGGAACTAAAATTTACCAAAATGGAATTTTTAAAAACGATTCGTTTTATATAGCTTTTATGACAAAAACGCCTGAAACCCGCATCAGTTGTGCATTTTTCGCACTTTTTTTATACTCTAGTAGTTATACGTTATGTTTTACCCCCCTTAGTTGTCAGCAAAGGCTAGTTTTTCTGATGTCGTACTTCCAGGGTCATTAATGCCCCCAGCTATTACCACTATATCAGGTTTATTATCAATTACATCACTTTTAAGTCGTTTCAAAAAATTAATTCTACCACCTACACCGTCATTAACAAATCCTGTTCCTCCTGAACCACTATGCCACACATCCCAATTTAATAACTTACCCAAATAATATGGAAAACCTAAAGCTGGCTCTGCAAAGCTGTCACCCAATATTATTGCTTTGAGTCTTTTAGGTTGACTTGTTTGTAAAACCTCGCCTGTATTTTCTACAGTTACTCGTCCTATTGCAAAGCAATTCTCAACTCTTATTTCTCTAAGTCGCTTACTTTTAAATGCAATTTTAAAATAAGTAATTGCACCATCATTTGTGGTTGACAAGTTTGTAACAAATGTATCATTAACAAAAAGCCTACTAATTGTACCATACCCGAGACAGTCTATTTGCAGACTTTCAGAATTAATTGCAAATTCTAGCTTGTTAATTAATGTTAAATATAAGCCTGTAATTCCAGAGGATTGAACAAATTCATCTAATGGATAAGAATTACCTAAACCGATGTTTGAGCCGCTGAATCTAAAAAGATTAAAGTCCATATTATTGGGTAAGGTGGAATATGTTTTGCCATTTATAAAAGGTATATAAAAAGATCTTTGAACTGAAATTGTATCTATATAATCAGCTTTTACAGTTGTTCCACCTTTACCATTACCGTAAATACCATTACCAGCATTGCCGTACGTAATCCAGTCTACAAAATTTGATAATTGAATAGTTGTACAAGGGGCTTCTGGAGAACCACATATGTTTGCAATTGCTTTGTTATCGGCAAGTGCTATCTTACCGCTGTAAGCCGATAACTCTAGATTCTCTACAATAAAATCTGCTTTTGCAGAAAAATCAATACCGGTTGAATTACTTTTTCCACATTGAATTAATAAATAGCCGCCTGCAGGCATTATTGTTGCATTAGGAAAAATAAACGTTTGATTTGCATTTTCTCCAAAATTTTGATTCGGCTTGCCATATAGTAATAGGTAGCCTGAAATATCATAACTAATGTTACTAATATTATGCAATTCTACATAGTCGTATTTGTAAGTACCATTTTCATTTCCACCACCACCATAAACTTGGCTTATAACTATAGATTTCGATTGGGCTTTTATAGAGGTAGTTATTGCAATCATAAATAGAAAACACATAACGCTAACAAAGAACTTTTTAAAACATTTCATAAATTAATTTTTATAAGCCACAAATTTGCTGACAGATGTACATATAAAAAATAGCACTTTAGTAGTATTTAGGTAATAGACCTCTAACATAAAATTAGAATGGCAATTGGTAATTACAAATAGCAGCGATTAGGTTAATTCTAAGTGCAAAGCGCCTTCTTCTATTTCTGTATTTCTCAGATAGTATTCTAAATATTTTCATTGTTCTAATAATATTTTCTACTACGACTCTTGTTCAGGATAACTGCTGGTTCTCTTTTTGCTGTGCGTTTGTAAGTGGTGTTTTCTTTTTACCCTTAATGGGTATTTTACTATTTGTGTGCTTGCGTTGGATACCTTGATAGCCGCTATCAGCTTGTATTTCGATAGTAGGCAATATTGGTAAACAGCTTTCTTTGAATAATCGAAACCCGATAGCTATCGGGTCATGTTTGCGACCATTGTCGATGTGTACCGCTAGTATTTTGCCACTTTTTTGTTCAACCACTATTTGGCTTTTTAGCGTATGACGTTTCTTTTTGCCAGAGTAATTGTATTGCTGTTTTTTTGGGGTCGTTCCACAGGATGTTCGCTCACATCAACCACTATTACTTCAAAATTATTGTCGCTATTATGCAAGGCCTTTTTGCCAGGCAAATGAAAGGATGGTGGTTGTAGTAGTATCTTTTCTGTTGTTGTAATAATACGCCAACAATGCATTTCACTAATGCCATAGCTTTTACTAATATGCAAAAAGGTACGATACTCTCGATAATACATCAGTAACATGAGCAGCTGGTCTTCTATCGACAATTTAGATGGTCTACCACTTTTAGAATCCTCACACTGAGCTTGCTTATAGTTGATAACGAACAATGTCATCTCTATAAATGTCGTGGGCTTTACACCTGTAAGACGCTTGAACATCTCTGCAGAACAATCTTTTACATCTTTATAAAGCATAACTATATGCACGAGCAAAATGCAAAATATTGAACGATAGGTTTATGTTAGAGGTCTAATAAAATAATTAAATAATCGTGTTTTTTAATCAATTAAACTTTAGTAATGTTAACGTAGCGCATGATTAATTAACTCAAGTTGCTAGTTAATTTTCTTTAGCTGTAAAGCAAACAGGAATAATGCTATTTTCAGGAGGAAGCCT